>CAYTQA010000280.1:0-4480 GCA_964439495.1 uncultured Terriglobales bacterium
CACGCCTTCGCGATAGATGGACTGGGCGAGAACGGTCGCGGTGGTGGTGCCGTCACCGGCAACATCGGAGGTCTTGGAGGCGACCTCGCGGACCATCTGCGCGCCCATGTTCTCGAGCGAGTCCTTCAATTCGATTTCCTTGGCCACGGTCACGCCGTCCTTGGTAATGGTCGGCGAGCCAAATTTCTTTTCGATGACCACGTTGCGGCCCTTGGGACCGAGGGTCACCTTCACTGCATCGGCGAGAACATTCACGCCGCGAAGAATTGCCTGTCGCGATTCTTCACCATGTACGATTTGCTTTGCCATAACTCTCAATCTCCTTGCTTACAATAACTTCTAAAAATTCGGTTGGATCTCGGCCTGCCTTGGATTCAGCAGTCCCGAGGGCTTCACAAGCTGGGGTTAGCCGGCCTTCTTCAGCGACTTGGCCGCGCCGCTCAGGATTCCGAGCACTTCCTCTTCGCGCATAATGAGGAACTCTTCCCCATCAATCTTGATTTCAGTGCCGGAATACTTGCCGAAGAGGATCCGGTCGCCCTCTTTTACGTCGAGCGGGAAGGTCTTGCCTTCATCGTTGCTCTTGCCCTTACCTACGGCGATCACTTCGCCCTCCTGCGGCTTCTCTTTTGCCGAGTCGGGAATGATAATTCCACCACGGACGGTCTCGCCCTCTTCAATGCGGCGAACCAGGATACGATCATGAAGCGGTGTCAGCTTCTGGGACATGCCATTTACTCCTTTTCGAATGTTTCGAGTGTGAAAACTGGTGATGGACAGGGATTGTTAGCACTTCGTCCATCTGAGTGCTAATTGTAGAAGGCTTGGGCTGGAGATGTCAAATAGTTGAGCGTAAGCCACTCAAGTATAATTATTCCAGAGAAGCGCAATCCAAATATAAGTTATTGATTATTAATACTTTGGATAACAGGAAAAGTTGGCGTAATTCGCTGCTGGGCAGGCAACGGAAAACACTGGCCACACACTCTCACTCACACAGCGGTGCAACACTCGGTTTTGGTTGGATTGCAGGCATGGGCGGTTCGGGTACGAGTATACTGGAGCGCCAGCAAAGGGAGTCGGTGTGCGGCGTACAGTGAAATTCAATGCGGTTAGCGGAAGCAAAAGCAATCTAAATCAATGGACCGGCATTCCCCTGCTGCTCCTGCTCGTCCTCAGCGGCGCACCATGGAGTTTCACGCAAGCGCACGCACAGACCCCGATGGTCGTCGGCGCCACAGGGATTGAACTTCAAACCGCCGATTTGAATCCGTATTACTACTCGCTCTTCCATCGCGGAGAAAATCCTTTCACCTCTCCATGGCTGTTCAGCCGGCAGGGCCTGCTGGACTTGGCGGGCACGGGCGCCCCGGAAAAACACAAGCAATATGCGATGAGTCCCGATCCGGCGAGCCTGGCTCCGGACCCGAGTGTGGATTTGTCCCACTCCATCAGCGCCACCGAGAGCGATAACGACCGGGCCGTGGCGGAGACGAAGGTGTCCAGCGACTTGCAGAAGGTAAAGACCTCGACCGCCGTCCGCAACGCCTATCGTCACGTGGAGGGGCGGTACGATGTGACCCGCATCGGCATGCGCGGCATCGGCGATGGAGTCAATTTTTATTCCATAGAAAAAGAGCAGATGCTGGGGCGGCAGTTGGCGCAGGACATTGAAAAGCACGTGAGGCTCATGAACGATCCCGTCATCCAGGATTACGTGAACCGGCTGGGACAGATTCTGGTGCGCAACTCCGATGCCCAGGTGCCGTTCACCATCAAGGTGGTGGACGATGAAGATGTAAACGCCTTCGCCCTTCCCGGCGGTTTCTTCTATGTAAACACCGGACTCATCATGGCGGCGGACAATGAAGCGGAGCTGGCCGGGGTAATGGCCCATGAGATTGCCCATGTGGCGGCGCGCCATGCCACGCGCAATGCCACGAAAAAACAGATATGGGACCTGGCTTCCCTGCCCCTGATTTTTGTCGGCGGACCGGTGACCATGGCCATCCGCCAGTTTTCCAGCATCGCCGTGCCCATGTCATTCCTCAAATTCAGCCGCGACGCCGAACGCGAGGCCGACCTGCTGGGCATGGAATACGAGTACGCCGCGGGCTACGATCCGCAGGCCTTCGTTGATTTCTTCGAGAAGCTGCAGGTACGCGAGAAGCACGGCAAAAACAATTTCCTGATCAAGGCATTCTCCACCCATCCCATGACCGAGGACCGCATCCGCCGCGCCGAAGTTGAATTGGAAACCATGCTGCCGCCACGGGCGGATTACATCGTGACCACCAGCGATTTCGAAAACGTGAAGGCCCACCTGATTGAGAGCACAAGAGGCCGCGCCCTTGACGGTCGAAACCCCACCCTGCCCGCTCTGCGCAAGCGTGGCGAGTTAAAGATCGATCTTGGGCCGCCGGTGCTTCGCTAGCCAGCCTCCAGCGCCGTTCCGGATGCAAACAACTCTGACTGCGTATCCAGCTCCGCGATTTGCCGGATGTAGCGCTTGCTATCGAACTTTTTTGAAGTGCTCTTGAACGACATATACCGGACCTTCCCGAAGATGGGACGCTCGAACCAGGGGCGGTCATGCTTCCCCGCGATCGCCCAGGAGATCCCGGCATAGCCGTTGGGATCGCGCCCATCCAGCTCGTACCTGTCATTCAGGTACACCGCGGTCTGATAGGCCTGGGCCGGCGATTCGCTCCACTCCAGGATCTTTTTGGCCCAGTACATGCGCACATAATTGTGCATCCAGCCAGTGAGCACCATCTGCCGGTGCGCTGCATTCCACAACGGGTCGTGGGTTTCGGCATTTTCCATCTGTCGCGGAGTATAGCTATGGCGCTCGTCGCCCGCGTGCTCGGCCAAGGTGCGGTGGGCCCACTGCGGACCGCTTTCGATGCTGTCGTAATACGGATTGAAGCGCACAAAGTTGATGGCCAGCTCGCGGCGCACAATCAGCTCTTCCAGAAATGCCTCCTTGGCGCGCGGCGGGGCCTCCGCGGCCTGCACCGCCAGGGCGACGGTGTGCGGCCCAATCTGCCCGAAGTGCAGATAAGGAGAGAGATGGCTGGTCGAATCCAGCTCCGGCTTGTTGCGTTCCACGGGATAGCCCCGCAGATGGCGTTCGATAAAAATCCGCAGCCTCTTCAATGCCTCTCCGGTGCCGCCCCGAAAGGACGCGACCGGCTGAATGGAGCGATCGAGGTCCCAGCCCTCCGTGAGATCGATATCGGGGGCCAGGGAATGCAGCCCGGGCGGCATCTTCCATGGAACACGCGCCCGCAGGTTTCCCACCGGCCGCAAAAAATCGGGCAATAACCTGCGAATCAGCGGCCGCGCGGTATAAGCGGCGTACTGCTCTTTCAGCAGAAGACGGGAAGGCACAATGACGTCGGAATCCACGGTCCAGAGAGGAATGCGCAACTGCCGGCGGACCTTCTCGCGCCACCGCTCCGTCTCGCGCAGAGGATTCTCGTCTCCGATGACCAGCGCCGGCCTTACCTCCTCGCAGAATTTGAGCAGAGGATGGTCAGGATAGCGGCGCAGGACGAAACCGATTCCGCGTTTTCGCAGGCTGGCCGCGAGCTCCGGGACCCCCTGATTCAGAAAAGAATAATGCCGCAGATTCGCATGGGGGTAAAACGGCGCCGGGGCCAGAAAGACCACGATTGGCTTGCCGAGCAGGTTCGCGGTCTCCACCGCAACTTCAAGCGCGGGATTGTCCAGAGCGCGTTGCGAGCGCTGCATCCAGTACACAACGCACTTCCCCTCCGCGTCCGGCGCACCACCACGGCGGGCCGTGATGCGCGGAGCGGAGCGGATGCGTTCGAGTTCGTCCATGTGTATGCGGCAGGGCCGTCTTTCAGTTCAACGGTTGAATAAATACCCAGACGGTGTGCGTGATGTCGGAATAAAACAAAGTGACCGTCACGTCGCGAGGATTGATTTTGAAGGAAAAATGGTACCGGAATTTTACGTGGAGGTCCTTCTCGGCAACGCCGCGCTTGAAGCGTCCGTGGAACTCCTGCACATCGGTACAGGGAGCGACTTCGGTGAAGAAGTTCTTGCCAATCACGTTCTGTTTATCGAGGTGGGCCAGGCGGGATTCATATTCGTTGTATTTGAGCACCTTTCCCGTTGCATCGAGCTGGATTGCCCCGTGTGGAAGTGAATCGAACTCCTGCTGGTCCATCTTATCGACGCGAGTGAACAGGGAATCCACCGCGGCCCTTGAAATCGCCATTTTCATCTCTCCTGGGCAGAGTGTCTGCCTGAAAGAAATGTAATAATTATTTTTGATTGACACAACATTACTTTTGATACCATAAAAGTCACCCGGGATGATTACCCCGGGTGTTTTGGAAGCCGATCATGCGTTGCGGAAGAAAGAGCGGCTATGCGGCCTCGCTGAGGGCATCCGATCCATGTTGCTTTACCTGTTTGTTGTAAACGCCCATGATGAGGAATGGGG
>CAYTQA010000281.1:0-4183 GCA_964439495.1 uncultured Terriglobales bacterium
GGGGCGCTCCATGTCCTACATGCTGCGCGAAGAGGCCTTCCATATGGGCACGGGGAACACCGGCCTGCAGCGCATCGTCGAGGCGGCGGTGCTGCCGCGCTGGCTCATGCAGCGCTACCTGAACCGGTGGATCTCCAGCGCCTTTGACCTCTTTGGCACCGACCATTCTTCTTCCGCGCACTGGGCCTATGTATGGGGCATTAAGGGACGGTACGACGAGCCCAAGAACCAGAGCGAGCCCGACCTGGATGATCTCAACGATTACAACCGCCATCTCTATCACGAGGAGGTGGCGGCGATCATCAAACGGCTGAACAGCTCGATGAAGCCCGACGAAGAGCCGCTCTACGCCCCGGACATCAAGTTCAACCGCAAGATTGGGCGTTGGGCGGGGCAGAAGTTCCACGCCAAAACCGGCGAGCCGATGGACGACAGGGAATATGCCGAGCATGTGAAGGATGTCCTGCCGTCGCCCGAGAACCGCAAGCTCCTGCTCGACATTCTTCAGAATGAGAAGAAGTGGATCGCTCCCAGGACCGGCGCGCGCAGCCCGCTGGAGACGATCGGCGAGACCCGCAAGTCGGCGATATAAAGAAGCAGGATCGAAGTTTGGTAGTGGCTGAGTTTAGGCTGATTTACTATGATGCTCCTGAGCGCGTTGTGAAATCCCGCTTGCCACAATGACAGTCGCCACCGAATCCGGAACGCAGCAGAATCGAAGCAGCTTTACCCTGGGTGAGCTTATGGTGGCGGCCGCCGCCCGCGAGATCAAGGACCATGAGGTGGTCTTTGTCGGCATGCGCCTGCCGCTGATCGCCTTTGTGGTGGCCAAGAAGACCCATGCGCCCAATGCCATCGGACTCTTTGAAAATGGGGTCATCCGTTCCACTCCTTCCCCCGAGCTGATCTACACCATGGCCGATCCTCCCAACCTGCTTCATGCCACGCAATGCCTGGACATGCTTGGCGTGATGGGCCTGTTGCAGTCTGGGCGCGTGCACCTGGGATTTCTAGGCGCGGCGGAGGTGGACCGCTTTGGCAATCTCAATTCCACGCAGGTGCATGGCGCGGACGGCGCCATCATCCGCCTGCCCGGCTCCGGAGGGGCCTGCGATATCGCCTCGCTGGCGTGGAGATTTGTAGCCATGATCGAGCACGCCCGGCATCGCCTGCCGGAGCGCGTCTCCTATATCACCAGCCCCGGATATCTGCAGGGCGGCCGCGATGCCCGCAAAAAAGCCGGCCTGCCGCGCGGCGGTCCCGAGGCGGTGATTACCACCCGGGCGGTGCTGCGCTTTGCCGAAGACGGCGAAGCCTACCTCGATCGCTGCCATCCCGGCGTATCGGTGGATGAGGTGCTGGCCCATACCGGATGGAAGCTGCGCGTGAGTGAAGAGCTGCGCGAGACCCCTGCGCCCACTGCGGAAGAGCTGCGAGCGATTCGCGAGTACGATAAAAAAGGATTTTGGACCAGTTGAACCCGCAACCTGCAAACGCATATTCCCGCCTTGCCATCGAGCTGCATGCCCCAGTGGCGCGCATCACGCTTTCGAACGGAAGCCAGAACGTGATCGACTTCCGCATGATGGAAGAGCTCAGCTCCGCGCTGGCGCACATTGAGGCGCAGCTCGGCATCGCCGTGCTTGTCATTTGCGGCGCGGGAGAAAACTTCTCCGCCGGCGTGGACATCCCCTCGCATACCCGCGACAAGGTCGAGCTGATGCTGGCGAAATTCCACTGCGCTGTCCGCTCCGTGGCCGCTTCGCACAAGGTGACGATCGCCGGTGTGCGCGGCAATTGCCTGGGCGGCGGGGCCGAACTGGCCCTGGTTTGCGATATGGCCTTTACCGCCGACGATGCCAAATGGGGGTTCCCTGAAATCAGGCTGGGATGCTATCCGCCGGTTGCGGTCACCGCCCTGGCTTCGATCGTCGGACAGAAGCGGGCCGCGGAGCTGGTTCTTACCGGACGCAGCTTCTCCGGCGCCGAGGCCGCCGATATCGGGCTGGCCAACGCGGCCGTCGCCCCGGAAAAACTGGATGCCATCCTTGAAGAGACGGTGAATGACCTGGCCATCCTCAGCCCGCTGGCGCTGCGCGCCGCCAAACGCGCGCTTTGTCCCTGGGACCCGATTCTGTTTGAAAAAGACCTGCGCCGCGCCGAAGAGATTTACAAGGAAAAGCTGCTGGGCGCGCACGACTCCGAGGAAGGCATACGCGCATGGATCGAGAAGAGGGAGCCGAGGTGGAAGGGCAGGTGAGCTCCAAGCTGGTTTCCATGCGCGAGGCCATCGCGAGTTACGTGACCGACGGCTGCTCGGTCGCGATGGGTTGCCAGTTGGAGCAGATGATTCCGTTCTCCGCCGGGCATGAGATCATCCGCCAGCAGAAAAAAGGGCTGCGGCTGATTGGTCCCATCTCCGACATCCTCTTTGACCAGATCATCGGCGCGGGCTGCGTAAAAGACGTGGTCGCCGCCTGGGTCGGCAATGTGATGATGGGCTCGGCGTATAACTTCCGCCGCGCCGTCGAGAGCGGCCAGATCAGGGTCTTCGACATGACCAACTTCTCGGTGGCGCTGGCGCTTCAGGCAGGCGCCATGGGCGTCCCCTTCCTGCCGGCGCGGACCACCATGGGCAGCGATGTCCCGAAAGGGAACCACTTCTTCTATTCGATCATCTCGCCCTTCGAGCCCAAGGAGACGCTGCGCGCCGTCCGCGCCATCGTCCCGGACGTCACGATCGTCCACGTGCAGCGCGCCGATGCCCAGGGCAACGCCCACTGCTGGGGGAATTTCGGCGTCATGATCGAGGCGGTGCGCGCGGCCCGCAAGGTGATCGTCGTCGCCGAAGAAATTGTTGCCCCGGAGGTGATCGCCAGCGACCCCAATCGCACCGTCATTCCCGGCTTTCTGGTCTCGGCGGTGGTGGAGGAGCGTTTTGGCGCGCATCCCTCGCCGGTGCAGGGGTGCTACCGGCGCGATGATGTTTTCTTCCAGCAGTATCACCGCGAGACCCGGACAACCGCGGACTATGAGGCCTGGAAGCGGCGCTGGATTGACGGTGTCCGGGACCGCGCTGGATACATCGAACTGCTGGGCCGCGAGCGCATAAACGAACTGAAGACAAAAAATCATGCCTACGCCGCAGCTGCGGATTTTGGATATTAAGCAGATGTGAGGTGGCAGATATGAACAGCCCCCCACGCATCGAACACCACGATGAGTGGGGCACCCAAAGAACTCCCACCCATCGAACACCACGATGGCGCCCGATGATAGGCTAGGACGAAAGGGAAGCAATGGATTACGAGATCACAGCGGAAGAGGTAAAGGCAAAATTGGGGCAGGGCGGGGAATTGATGCTGCTCGATTGCCGCGAGCCCTGGGAGTACCAGACGGCGCGGGTGGAGGGCGCGGTGAACATCCCCATGGGAGAGATCCCGGCGCGCGTCCAGGAGCTCGATCCGGATGGGCATATCATTGTCCTATGCCATCATGGAGTGCGCTCCCTGAATGTGACCGCCTGGCTGCGGCAGCAGGGCTTTGACAAGGCGCAATCGATGGCCGGCGGAATCGATCGGTGGTCGCGAGTCGTCGATCCGAAGGTGCCTATTTACTGAGTCGTATGGGGAATGAAATCAAAAGTTTCAAATTTCCGGGTTCGAGTTTTAAAAAACCGGTGAGTTGGAGAAACTTGAAAGTTGAAACTTTGTAGTTTCTGGTTTCAAAAAGTCAATGCTTTTTCCCTCTCAATTAGGGATATTCGCGTATCCGGTTCGCTTATTTTGAAACTGGAAATATACAGCTCGCGGTTTTGCAGCAGAGTTCTCGCGACCACAGCGGCTGCGCTCCAGAGGCGTGGTGATTGATAAATATGATTTATTCGAAACTTGCAGTTTCGAGTTTCAAAAATGGCTGGAGCATGGATGCAAAGTCTGATCTTTTTTTGCCCAAATTACGATTCCTTGAGGATGAATCCTTTCACGAAAGAGGAATTTGCTTCCAGCAGAATGCGATCGGCATATAACTTATTTTGAAACTTGAAACTACAAACTTGAAACTCCGCAACCAATGAAAAAAGGACTCATTGAACTTCGGGTGAATGGCCGCACGCGTGAACTGGCCATCGAGCCGAACCAGCTCCTGCTCGACACCTTGCGGGAGCAGATGGGGCTTACCGGCT
>CAYTQA010000281.1:4193-4462 GCA_964439495.1 uncultured Terriglobales bacterium
GGCTGCGACGACTCCTCCTGCGGCGCCTGCACGGTGCTGGTTGACGGGGTCCCGATGCTTGCCTGCACGCTGCTGGCCGCCAGTTGCGCCGCAGAGGAAGATGCCCCCGGCCCGGAGATCACCACCATTGAAGGAGTGGCCGAGCACGGCTCGCTGGCCGCCATCCAGAAAGCTTATGGCGATTGGGGCGGGGCGCAGTGCGGATACTGTACGCCGGGCTTCATCATGGCGGTGAAATCGCTGCTCGACCGCAATCCCGATCCCAGCGA
>CAYTQA010000282.1:0-4457 GCA_964439495.1 uncultured Terriglobales bacterium
GCAGATCGTATCCGTAGGAGGATAATCCATAGGAAATCACCCCCTGGCGCACCTGTTTCTCATGAAAGGGATTGATCATGTCGTGCTCAAGGGCCATCCTGCGGATCCAACGGTCGCTTTTTATTGCCATGCTTCTCCTTACAATTCCGCTCACACCGGGGTCCCCGTGGCTGCGGTGGTTAAAAATAAGTGAAAAATGCATCTTAAGTGGGTTGAGCGGCGTTGACAATGCCGCCGAGCACAGCTAGCATCCATTTTTTAGGCTTAGAGGGGAGTTGACCCTCTTACGCCCCGGCATAAGCTGGTGGAGCATGTGTGATTAAGCTGGATATTATCAACGAAGTAGTAAACAAAACCGGTATTACGAAGACCAAGGCGGAGATGGCGGTCGAGACCGTCTTTGACAGCATGAAACAGGCCCTCGCCCATGGAGACCGCATTGAACTTCGCGGCTTTGGCGTCTTCAATGTGCGCCCCCGAAAGACCGGTATTGGCCGCAACCCCCGCACCGGCGCCGAGGTCAATATCCCTCCTGGCAAGGCGGTGCGCTTCAAACCCGGCAAGGAACTCCAGTCCATCGATTAATTTTTGTCCAACTGCTTTTGAAAATTGAAATAGTGCGCCAGGAAGCCTGATTCCGAACCATGCCTGAAAATAATCTTCCGGATTCCACGCTTCCTGCCCTGCCCTTTGAAGCCGATCCCCCCGCCCCTCGCGTTTTTACCAGACAGACCCTGCGCCGCCGCTATTGGCTGCACCTGCTGCTGCTTCTGGCGACGATTTTCAGCACGCTTGTGGTCGGCGCCCGCATGCAGTACAACTTCGACCACAATCTACCCGCCTTCCATTCCGATGACGATATGTTCCCGCTGGGATGGGCCTTGCAGGACCCTTCTCAACTGCTTCATGGCTTTTCCTTCACGCTGGCGCTGCTGGGAATTTTACTGGCCCATGAGATGGGGCATTTCGTCCTGGCCGCGCGCAACCGGGTCTACGCCACCTTGCCGTACTTTATCCCATTTCCCACGCTGATCGGCACCTTCGGGGCCTTCATCCGCATCCGCTCCCCGATCCGTTCGCGGGCGGCCCTGTTCGACATCGGCATTGCCGGTCCGATTGCCGGGTTCGTGGTAGCGTTGCCGCTGTTGTTCGTTTCCCTGCTGCTGTCCAAGCCAGGAGCGGAAAATGCGGTCGCCGCCATCAGCTTTGGAAATCCACTCATCTTCGATTTCGGCTTTCGCATCCTGCACGGCATGGGATTGCTTCATTCCGGCAGTCTGGGGGGAATGCTCTTTCATCCCGCCGCCTATGGCGTCTGGGTTGGCATGTTTGCCACCGCCCTCAACCTTCTTCCGGGCGGCCAACTCGATGGCGGCCACATCATCTATGCCCTGTGGCCGCGGGCCCATCGCTATGTCTCCCTGCTCACCGTAGTGGCGTTGCTCCCGCTGGTCTGGTATGGATGGGCCGGATGGCTGCTTTGGGCGCTGCTGCTGGTGCTCTCGGGATTGCGCCATCCTCCGGTCCCAGTGGAGCCTCCGATTGACCGCAAGCGCCGCCTGCTGGCCCTGCTCGCGCTGCTTATGTTCGTCACGACCTTCATGCCCACGCCCTTTGCAAGCACCAGCCTGCCCGAGGTCTACAGACAATTTCACCAGCTACATGAATGACAATGCATCCACGTCCACGATGATGCTGGTGCGCGGCACCTTGTGTTCCTGCGCATACTGCAACATCGAGCGCAGGGCCGCATGCAGCTTCTGGCGGCTGTTGGCTTTCAGGATGAAGTGATATCTGTAATCGCGCTTGAGGCGCACAATCGGGGCCGCCGCCGGGCCAAGCACGCGGATCCCCTCCAGCCGGGTCTGCTCAAACCAGCGCCCTACGATGCCGGCATAGGTCATCGCTTCATTCAGCTTCTCGGCGCGCAGCAGGATGTTGGTGACTGAGGTGAACGGCGGATAATGCATCCAGCGGCGATAGCGCAGCTCCTTCTCGTAAAAACCGCTGTAGTCATGGAGCGCGGCAAACTGGATGGCATAGTGCTCCGGAAAATAAGTTTGCAGGATGACCTTGCCGGGCGTATTCCCGCGTCCTGCCCTGCCGGCCACCTGGGTAAGCAGCTGGAAGGTCTCTTCCGCGGCGCGAAAATCGGGGAAGCGCAGCGCCGCATCCGCTCCCACGACACCCACCAGGGTCACGCCATGGATATCGTGTCCTTTGGCGATCATCTGCGTTCCCACCAGAAGATCGATTTCTCCGGCGTGAAGACGGTTGAGCACTCGCTCAAAATCTTCGCGGTTGCGCACCGTATCGCGGTCCACGCGGCCAATCCGCGCTTTGGGAAAGATGCCGTGCAGCCGCTCTTCAACCTTCTCCGAGCCTGTTCCGAGAAAATATAAATGCTCGCTGTTGCATTTGGGACAGAGCCTGGGCACGGCCAGCCGAAAGCCGCAGTAATGGCATTCCAGCCGCTGCCCCACTGGACTGCGCTCCAGCGACGACATGCCCGGTTTGTGAAATGTCATGGCGATGGCGCAGTTGCGACACTGCATGGTCTCGCCGCAGGCGCGGCACAATACCACAGCGGAATAACCGCGCCGGTTCAGCAGCACAATCACCTGCTCGGAGCGGCCCAGCCTCTGCTCAATCTCCTCCAGAAGCTGGCGCGAGAAGATCTGCTCCTCACCCGTCTCCTGAAACTCATTGCGCATATCCACGATTTCCACTTCCGGCAGCGGACGCTGTTCCACCCGCTCGCGCAGTTCGATCAGCCCATACTTGCCGCTCTGCGCATTGTGATAGGTTTCGAGCGACGGCGTCGCCGAGCCCAGCACCACCGCGCATTGGCCCAGCTTGCCCCGCATCACCGCCACATCGCGACCGTGATATCGCGGCGTCTCCTCCTGCTTGTAGGAAGAATCGTGCTCTTCATCCACCACCAGCAACGCAAGGTCCTGGACCGGAGCAAAGACCGCCGAGCGCGTACCGACGACGATGCGCGCCTCTCCGCGATGGATGCGGCGCCACTGCTGCGCGCGCTCATCGCCGGAGAGTCCGGAGTGCAGCAGCGCGACCTGCTCGCCGAACAGCCGGTGCAGGTTGGCGGCGGCCGCCGGAGTAAGGCCGATCTCCGGCACCAGCAGGATGGCCGAGCGTCCCTGCTCCAGCACTGCCTGCATGGCGCAAAGGTAGACCGCGGTCTTCCCCGATCCTGTCACCCCATGCAGCACATTCACGGAAAAAGTCTTTTTTTCGACCGACGCCAGCACCGCCTGCAATGCCTGTTTTTGCGCGGCATTCAACTGGTCGGGGCGTGGCGGGCGCGCCGATGGGGGAACACCGGAAAGATGGAAATCCGCCGGCTCCTCAACCGTCTTTACCAGCTCGCGCCGGAGCAGGGTCCCCAAGGTGCTTTTCGGGACTGGCAACTCCCGAAGCGCCTCGACACTGAGCTTGCCTCCACTTGCGTGGAGGGCATCGAGGACCGCCTGCTGGTTCGCATTCAATTTTTTTGCCGGCCGCTCTGCCTGAGCAATCCCGTTTGCATCGCTTTGGTCCATTCGATCCATGGGAACGATGTAGCGGACCATGCGCCGGGCATCGCGGGTGGAAGAGACGTCCTCGCGCGCGATCCATTTCTTGCGCAACATGCCGGCGAGGAGCTCGCGCCCAGCGCCGGTGGCCGATCGCAGCGTGGATTCCAGCACGGCGCCGCTGGCCGCGAGATAATCGAGCACCTCGTACTCGCGCATCTGCTCTTCAATGTTTTTTTTCGAGCGCCGCGAGGCCCCAACCTGCGCCGAATCATGCAGCGCGGTTTCACCGGCCGCGGCAATGCGGTAGGCCCAGGCGCGCCTGACCTCCGCCGAGAGGGGCAACATGCCGCGCAGCACTTCTCCAATGGGAGCGAGATAGTAATTCGCGATCCACTCTCCCAGCTCCAGCAGATGCGGGCTGAGCACCGGCTCCGCGTCAATCACGGAATGGACGTTTTTGATTTCGACCGTCGGAAGCCGATCATGGAGGGCAGTCACGATGCCGGGAAGGCGCTCCGTGCGAAATGGGACGAGCACCCGTCCTCCCACCACCGGAACGATTCCGTTGAGGCGGTAGGTAAACACCATGTCCAGAGGGACGGGTAAAGCTACATCGCAAAATTCAGGCATTGTGTGCAGAGGTCCGGATCAATGAACCACAGTTTCTATACCCACCCTTCGCTCCACAACAGCGGTGTGGCGAAGAGTGGGGCACCCAGACTTTTGAACGCGCTCAACTGAAAGACCAAAGATGGAAGACGAAAGACGGAGAATAATTCCAAGACCGCCGCGCTTCTATTCCGCCGGCTTGCTCTTCTGCGGAACAGGCCGGCCCAGATACTGCATGACCATCTGCAGGTCTTTCCATGCTTCCTTCTTCTGTCGCGGATCGCGCAGCAGAAATGCCGGATGATAAGT
>CAYTQA010000283.1:0-4392 GCA_964439495.1 uncultured Terriglobales bacterium
TTCATTTGGCCTGAATCATGCCCCTATTCCTGTCGTGAGAGGCACGATCATGAAAGCGGAAAGTCAGAGGGCCATGGCGCTTATGAATAAAAGCAGAAACGATGAGCGGAGTGCCACCCGGTCTCCCCTCCATGTGGCGGCAGTGGCGGATTGCCCGCAGCTCCGCTGCTTTGAAAGCTCCGCGCTGCTCCGCGATGTAAGCCCCCACGGCGTCTTTTTCTTCGCCCACTTCGTGCCCGAGATTGGCGCGGAGGTGTGCATGTCGTTCTGTAGCCGGCCCAGCGGCAGCAGCCCGCGGGTGTATTGCCGGGGCAAAGTGGTTCGGGTGGAACAGCTCTCTTCCGGCGCGGCGGGCATTGCCCTGAAACTCGATGAGTACCGCCTGACGGAAGAGATCTGCAACGAGATGCAAACCGGAATGGCAATCTAAAGCTTCACATCGCAGCTTTCTCCCCCGAAAGCAAGGACGGCGAGCCGCACCATATAAAATCTCGGAATGCGGATTTTTCTCACCGGGAGCACGGGTTTTGTGGGCTCTCATCTTGCGGGCCGCCTGCTGCATGACGGCCATCACGTGCGCGCACTCATCCATCACCCACGCGCAGCCCAGGCTTTACAGAAGCTGGCGGAGGGGCAGCCCGGTAAGCTGGAGACGCTGCAAGGCGACGTAGTCAGCGGCGCCGGAGTGGAGGAAGCGCTGGCCGGGTGCGAGGCCGCGGTCCATCTGGTGGGAATCATTCTTGAAATCGGGGATGCAAGTTTTGAGCGCGTCCACGTTCTAGGTACAGAGAATGTGGTTCGGTCAGCGAAGCGGGCAGGCATCCGCCGATATTTGCAGATGTCTGCCCTCGGAGCTCGGCGCGACGGGGTCAGCGCATACCAGACGACCAAATTTCGTGCGGAGGAAATAGTGCGCGGAAGCGGAATTCCACACGTCATCCTCCGTCCTTCGCTGGTCTTCGGACCCGGAGATGGATTCGTGACGCAGATGGCGCGCATCATGAAGTCCGCGCCGCTTGTCCGGCCCGTGCCGGGGACGGGAAGATATCGCTTCCGTCCGATTTATATTGACGATCTGGTAGAGTGCTTCACGCAGTCTCTGGCCAGTCCCGCCGCGCTGAATCGCACCATCGATCTGGTGGGCGGAGAAGAGTTGCCCCTGGAAGAGCTGCTGCAACGGATCGCGGAATGCATTGGCGTCCGTAAGCCGGCGATCAAGATACCGATGCCCCTGATGCGAATGGCGGCGGCTGTGATGGGCCTTTTGCCCGGGCGTCCGCCGGTGACACAGGAGCAATTAAAGATGCTGGCGGAGGGCTCTACCGCGGACCCGGGCGAGATGTTACGGGTTTTTAATATTGAGCCGGCAACATTTACGGAAGGCTTAAAGCGCTATTTATGCCATACTTCAGGAAGTTGAAGCCGGACATCCGGCTTGGAACATATTCCATCCGTGAGCGCGGCGCTGAGCGCAACAAATACCGGGGCGGAGGGTTGCTGTTACAGGCACGTTCGTAATGTGCATTCATCGGGCGGTTCGCATAAATATATAGAATTGAATTTAAGAGGAGAGAGTTTTTTATGAAAGCGAAGATCTCTTTGCAAACGATATTGGCGGTCATCCTGACGCTTGCGGCGATGGGCCTGGCGGGATGCAACAACAAACCGGCCACTGCTGAGCGCGCGGATGCGCAGGTCGCGGGAGATGTGCAGAGCAAAATCAGCGCGGACCCCGCGCTGGCTCAACGGCAGATCAGCATCAACGCCAACAAGGGAGTGGTCACGCTAAGCGGTAGTGTCAACAGCGACGCGGAGCGCTCCGCCGCATCGAACGATGCCGCGCAGGTGGATGGCGTAAAGCAGGTCCTCAACAACCTGCAGGTCTCCACAGCGGCGGTGGCGCCCATGCCGGACATGACGCAGCCCGCGCAGAATGAGGCCCCGGCACCCGCGGCAAGGCCTTCCCGTGCTCCACGGCATAGCGCGCGCAGGTCATCGAACGCTTCGGACAATGTGACCACGCATGATTATTCTCAATCAGCGTCGAGCAATAGCTACAATGCTGCCCCTCCGGCGCCGGTGAAGCTCACGGTCCCAGCCGGAACCGTCTTTCAGGTGCGCACTATCGAAGGGCTGAGCTCCGAGCGCAGCATGCCAAATGACATTTTTCATGGCACCCTGAATTCGGAGGTCATGGTGGGGGATTCGGTGGCGATACCGGCGGGCGCGGACGTCCAGGGCCGCGTGGTGGATGCAAAGAGCGCGGGCCACTATACCGGACAGTCCGGTCTGACGTTGGAGTTGACCAGGATCAGCTATAACGGCCATACCTATAACATTGTGACCGACCAGTGGAGCAAGCAGGGCGCGGCCCGGGGCAAGAACACCGCGGAGAAGGTCGGCGGAGGCGCCGCCGTGGGCGCCATTCTCGGCGGCATCTTCGGCGGAGGCAAGGGAGCGGCGATTGGCGCTGCGGCGGGCGCGGGCGCCGGCGGCGGGGCCAACACTGTCACGCGCGGCCAACAGGTGGATCTGCGGCCTGAGTCGCTGGTGACTTTCCGGCTGCAAAATCCGATTTCGGTCACGCCAGGAAGTTCGAACAACGTCCAGCATGGGCCTCGAATCCAGCCCAGCGATCAGTCCAGCGACCAGCAGTAAGCGCGGGCTCTCAGCATAAGTAAAATCAACCGGGGCCGGAGAAATCCGGCCCTCGGCTTTTCTCATCGGCATTTACCACTTCCTGGCCCGCTTTCGCATCACACTGAATAGTCCATTCGATTAAGACAATGCGAAAATTCAGCGCGCTCATTCACCTCAGGGATGCATCCGCCGATCTCGACTGCATCATGCGATCGTTGCAGGTTTGCGACGAAGTGCTGGTGGTCAACCATGTTAAAAACGGCGATTTAAATAAGACCATTCATGCCCACGGCGCGAAACCGCTTGCCGCCATCGATGGTGTCCAGGACGGCGCCTATGCTACGAACGCGGGCAATGACTGGTTGCTTTGCCTGCGCCCTTCCGAGCAGATCAGCACCGATCTTTCCAACGCCCTGCGGCACTGGAAGGAAGAGAATGAAGACAGGGACGCAAAGCTGGTCGGCTACACCGTGGATGTAAATGGTCATGGCGAATTGCGCTTTGTAAACCGCAAGCGGCTGAACTGGACCGCCGAACTCCCCGAATCGGCTTCCAACGTCGAACCCCTTCCGGGAAAATTATTGCCATGCGATTGAAGTAGTTACCATTGGCGCCCGCGCGCGCAATTCCTCATTCTGTCCCGCCCCATCTCTGACTTATAATTGCGGCTTTGCAACTCTCGGAAAGCCGGCCAAAGATCTCGTGATCGATCCCACATCCATGGCTCAGTACCTCATCGTTTTCTTTGTGTTCCTGATCGGCCTGGCTTTCGGAAGTTTTCTGAACGTCTGCATTTATCGCATTCCCCGGCAGAAATCGGTGGTGCTGCCCGCCTCCGCCTGCCCGCAATGCGGCGCGGCAATCCGCCCCCATGACAACATTCCGCTTGTAAGCTGGCTTCTCCTGCGCGGAAAATGCAGGAACTGCAAGGCCAGGATCTCTCCCCGATACATCATCGTGGAACTGCTTACCGCGCTTTTATTCGTGGGCAGCTATCTGCACTCAAGCAGCGTGGCGGAGGCCGTGAAGCTCTGCATCTTTTCGTTTCTCGTGCTGGGCCTCATCTTCATCGACGCCGAGCACCATTTATTGCCGGACAAGCTCACGCTGCCCGGCCTGTGGATTGGCCTGGCATTCAGCTTCCTGGTGCCGGTCGAAGGCATATCGCTTCCCTACACTCATCGGATCGCACACAGCCCGCTCCTCTGGTTTTTAAATGCGTTGCTGGGCGCCGCCTTTGGCGCGTTGTTCATCTATGCCGCCGGCGAAATTTATTTTCGTATGCGCGGCGTGCAGGGCATGGGATTCGGGGACGTAAAGCTGATGGGCATGGTGGGGGCCTACCTGGGGATCACGCTGACCCTTTTGACCATTCTCCTGGCCTCCTGTCTCGGAACTGTATTCGGTATCGCGCTCCTGTTGGGGGTCTGGCGAAAACGGATCGTCCGGCGGCTTCGCGCCCGTTCGCCACAGCAGAATATATATTCCCGCTCCTGGCAGTCCGCCCGCCTGATCCTCCGGGCTTACGAGGTGCCCTTCGGGGTCTTTCTGGGCAGCATGGCCCTGACCTCCCTCTTTGTGGGTGACCCGGTCCTTCACTGGTACCTGTCGTTCTTCCGCTGATCGTGCCCGTTTCTGGAATGCCAACTGGGAATCCCCGTAATCACTCAGGTACTATGGCGGTCATGTCCCTTCGGACCCGCTTAAAATGCGAAGGCATCCTTGCGAATCGGAGTAAAATAACCGCAGTTC
>CAYTQA010000284.1:0-2439 GCA_964439495.1 uncultured Terriglobales bacterium
AAGTCCTTGGTCACCATCGGCCCATGAAAGACGACCATTCCGGTTTGATCGTGGATATAGGTCAGCAGCGTGGTGATATCGCTGTAGCCGCAAAAAATCTTGGGATGTCTTCGCAGCAGCTCCAGATCGAGATGCGGCAGCAGGTAGTTGGTCCCATAACCGCCGCGCGCGCACAAAATCGCCTTTACCGCAGGATCGCGAAAAGCCCCATGCAACTCTTCGATTCTGCGCCTTTGCGTTCCCGCGAAATAAAGATCATGGTCAAGAATGCCACGGGAATAAACGACCTTATAACCGGCCCGCTCCAGGGCAGCGCACCCACTCAGTAGAAGATCGTTCTTGATCTGGCTGGCGGGGGCCACGACGGCGACTGTATCGCCAGGAAGCAGGGCCCCGGGTTTCAAGACTGCATTGCTCGGCTGCGGAGAAGGCGGCATTGGCTGGTTTCATCTTAACTCATGAATTCTCCCCGAAGGTTTACAGGAAGAACTCTCCCTGGCAGATCAGGACGGCATCGCCAATCAATTCGAGCAGCTCACCTTTGTCCCAGCGAACAATCTGGGTCCCTCCTAGGGCGCGCACCTCAACCGGGGACTCGACGAGTCCTGCATGGATGGCTGCAATGGCCGAGGCGCAGGAGCCGGTCCCGGAGGATTGGGTTTCTCCCGCTCCACGCTCGTAAATGCGAAAGTCAATCGCGCCGCGGCCCCGCACCTGTACCAGCTCCACATTCGTCCCCTGGGGAAAGGCGCTGTGCGTTGCAAGAACGGCGGCCTCTGCCTGCCACTTTGCCGGAAACTCGTTCACAAACATCACAAAATGCGGATTGCCGGTGGAGACCACCGTTCCCTTCACCTTTTTACCGGAGATATCTATGACCCGTTCTCCCTCGACCTCCGGTCGCCCCATCTTCATGCTGAAGCGGAAGGAGTTCCCTTCCTGCTCCAGCAGCCGGCATAGCTTTGTGCCCGCCCCGGTAAGGACCTTGAATTCGCCGGGGCCCTTCTGCCTGGCCAGGAATGCGGCAACGCAGCGCGTTCCATTGCCGGAGATCTCCGCCTCGGAGCCGTCGGCATTGAAGAGACGCGCTCTTATGTCATTCTGGGGATCGGAATACAGCCATTCGACGCCATCCGCCCCCACGCCATTGTTGCGGTCACACAAACGGCGGGAGAGCTGCGCCAACGCCTCCGTCCCGGCATTCGGCATCTCCGAGGACTGCACCAGCAGAAAATCATTGCCGCAGGCCGAAGCCTTCGTAAATGGCAAATGAGGGTTGGATTTCATTCGTTCCCCTGGATTTCAAAACTCGTCATTGCGAGCAGATTTTAACATCTCGCCCAAAGCTGTCCCGGGCGCGTTGCTATTCATGCCTGAGCGACGAACTATAGATTGCTGTGGAGGGCTGTCCCTGGCTGTGGAGCACCTCCAGCATCACCAGCCCCTCGGGATGCTGCTGGACTGCCTCCGCCACCGGGTCACCCTGAGCGGCAATGATGAAGTCGGCTGCTCCCGCCGGATGAAGGAGCGCACTCTGCCACAGCCGGTCATTGCCTTCATTAATGGTGCGGCGAAAGGGTATGCCGGCGCGCTGTATGGCTCCGGAGTGGTCGCCGGTATAGATCAGCAGAGTGGATTGCTGAGGCAGCCGCTTAAGCGTGCTTGCCAGCAGCGTCTCATAGGCAATGCGGGTTTTTCCATTCGCCCTGGTCTCGCGCAGGCAAACCGGGACCTCATGCCATGCGCTTGCATAGGAGGCCAGCACAACCAGTCCCAGCGCCCAGATCCAGCGCGCGTTCTTCTTTGCCGCGAGTGCCTGGGCCAGAAAAACGACGCATAAAGCAAAGCCCACGGCGATAGCCGGCAGCAGCTCCAGTCCATAGCGGGTGTTGTAGTAGGAAAAAGGCGGCCATACCGGCATGAAGATGGGCACTCCTCCATAGGCGATGGAGAGCGTATAAAACGGAAGAAAGCCCCATAAGAGAACCGTCGCCGGAATCTCTCTTCGACGCATCGCCCAGATACCACCCGCAATTGCCAGGACAAAGACGATATCGGACCACGGCCGCGGGCCCAGATTGAGACGGGCGTCCTTTTCGAAGTAAAGCGCGGCCACCAGCGGATTTTTATATCCGGGATATCGAGAGGCCCCCGGCGGGGTGGTACGTTCCGCAATTGCCTTTGCGGAATATGGACCATTGATGAAGTCCAATGGGTTCCCGAAGGCCGCATAGTTGTATGCCAGCCACAGGGCTGGGGCCAAAGCGGTAAGCAGAAGGCATAGCGCCAGGGTCCGCTTTATCTGCGGAAGCAAAACCCGGCTTCCGGATTTTTCAAGGAAGCTCCTCCCTATCCAGATAAAAACCAACGTCCAGCAAAGCAGGGCGAGGAACCATCCGTCATAGCGCGTGAGCATGGCGGCATCGAGCGTCAAGGTGC
>CAYTQA010000284.1:2449-4368 GCA_964439495.1 uncultured Terriglobales bacterium
GCTCATTCAACGCGGTGCTCTGGACGTAAAGCAGATTCGGATTGAGCGCGTATACGGTCAGCGCCAGCCACGCCGCGGCGCGAGAACCCCACGCGGAGGCCAATCGCAGGATGCCTCTTCCCCCGATGACGTAGGCAAAGGCCGAGACCACCGAACCTCCAACTCCGGTCTGCCATAACTTGTCAGGAATGAGAAACGGCACGCTCAGGATATGCTGCAACGGAAGCCACACCGTTCCAAGCTGCAACGGGCCGGGCGTTTTGGAATCGAAGACGCGGCGCGAGATATTGATATGGGCGACGGCATCGCCGGAGAGCAATATCTCGCTTCGTATATAGAAAAAATACAGCGCTACAACGCTCAGCAAGGCCAGCAGGACCGAGGCCACACCCTGGTCCTGCCTGAGCTGCTGGTTGGAATATTCCATTGATTAAGAAATATGCGTCAGTTCGCGAAAGATTTCATAACGCGCATCGATTTCTTCGCGCGTCAACGATTGTAGGCGCTCGGTGCCAAAGCGCTCCACGGCAAAAGAGCCCATCACGCCCCCATAGAACATCGCCTTCTTGAAAACCTCGCGCGTCAGTTCCTTCTGGGAGGCGATGTAGCCCATGAAGCCTCCGGCAAAGGAATCGCCCGCGCCGGTGGGGTCGCGCACCTCATCGAGCGGCAATGCAGGAGCGCGGAAGGGATGCCGTCCTCCGCCAAAGCTCCCTTCTTTGAAAAAGACGGTCGCGCCATACTCACCATGCTTGATGACCAGGGCCTTTGGTCCCAGCTTCAGAATCTTCTGGGCCGCGCGCGGCAGGTTGTTGTCCCCGGCAAGCATTTTGGCTTCGCCATCGTTGATGAGCAGGACGTCCACTCCTTTAAGGGTTTTTTCCAGGTTGGCGCGATGGTCCTTGATCCAGTAATTCATGGTATCGCCGCCCACCAGCTTCACCCGTCCGTCCATCTGCCGCCGCACGTTGCCCTGCAGCACGGGATCGACATTGGCCAGAAAGAGAAACTCGGAGTCCATGTAAGCCGAAGGCACCTGCGGATCGAAATTCGCGAAGACGTTCAACTGAGTGTCGAGCGTTTTGGCCTCGTTCAGATTTTCGCCATATTCGCCCGCCCAAAAAAAGCTTTTG
Organism: uncultured Terriglobales bacterium; assembly: GCA_964439495.1. Lineage (GTDB taxonomy): Bacteria > Acidobacteriota > Terriglobia > Terriglobales > Acidobacteriaceae > CAYTQA01. Next base: position 3,583 of record CAYTQA010000284.1, read on the forward strand.
CCCTTGGCATGGACGATGCCCGAGGTGTCCACGCCGCGGCGGCGCATCACATCTTCATCCTTGGCGGTGAAATCCTCGCCCACAATGGCGACCACGCGCACCTTGGTAAAAAAGCTGGCGGAAAGAGAGAAGTAGGTCGCAGCGCCTCCAAGGCAGCGGTCTACTTTTCCAGACGGGGTCTGGATCGCGTCATATGCAACTGAGCCAACTACCACAATAGACATTCTTCGCTACGCTCCCGCTTGATGGGGTTGGAGATATTTATCGAGTAACAGCGCGAGTCTCTTCCGGGCATCGCCGGGGATCCTGGCCGGATCGGTCATGATGGCGTGCTGCAGCGCCGATCCGCATTTGCAGCCGCGGTCTTTGGGCATCGCAGCCACGGCATGGCGCACCACCTTGCACGCATTCTCCGCGTTCTTGTTGAGCACCGCGATCACCTGGTCCACGGTCACCGCGTCATGCCCGGTGTGCCAGCAGTCATAATCGGTGACCATGGCGATGGTGGAGTAGCAGATCTCGGCCTCGCGCGCGAGTTTTGCCTCCTGCAGGTTGGTCATGCCGATAATGTCCATGCCCCAACTGCGGTAGAGATTGGATTCGGCGCGGGTGGAGAACTGCGGGCCTTCCATGCAGAGATAAGTCCCGCCCAGCTTCCCGGTCACGCCCGCTTTACGGCAGGCGGACTCGATTACCTTCGCCACCTCTCCACAGATCGGATCGGCAAAGGCGATGTGGACGACGATCCCGTGATCGAAAAAGGTGGAGATGCGATGTTTCGTCCGG
>CAYTQA010000285.1:0-4337 GCA_964439495.1 uncultured Terriglobales bacterium
GAGAGTTGATGGATAACGCGAAGGTTGTCCTTAACGTTAATAAAAGCTTAATTAGTGTTAGGTAGGTACTCACAAAGCTTTGCCCCAGAGTGGAAAACGACAGTTGCGGAATTTCGGCTGAAAATGCGCTATGTAGGCGACAGGATGGCTGCTCTGAACCTGGTCTTTTCTTATGAAGCGGCATTTGCAGCCGATTGCTCGGATTCGGCTTCTCTGGCCACAGAGGTCACAGGCGGGCTGTTTTCTATCGCAGTTACCGGGATTTCGGAAGGAAATGGAATTACCTGCTTTGCCGAAAGCGAGGAAACTTTCTCCGCGGAATCGGCGGTTTTGTCCTCGATCGAGAACAGATAATCATGCCATTTACCGCCTTGAACGAAAAGATAGTCAAACCACCGGTTCTTCATCCCTCCCAAAACCCTTCTTAATACTCGTCTTAGTACTTCTCCCAAATGACTGAGAGATGCTGAAGTCGGGCAGGGGTTTGCCTATAAAATGAAATAAGCGAGCAGCAGCAAACCTTTCTGTGACCGTGCACATCTTTTTTAAGGTCTTAGAAAGAGTACGGCATGGGATCGACCTCGACCATAGAGCCCAGATTCAGGCTCGTTTGTTTTGATTTTGACTCCACTGCGCTGAAGCGCCGCAAAGACGAGCTTGAAAGGGCGGGCTATTCCGTTCAGGAAACCTGCGTTCCGGAAACAATCAAAGACCCCGCCTTCCTAAGTGGAAGCAAGGGCGTTCTGCTGGACTGCCACTTTTACGATCATGAAACCGCCCTGCTGGGCGCCGAGATTAAGAGATTGAATCCCGACTTGCCGGTCATCGTAGTCCATGCCTTTGAGCCTCCCGCCTGGGTGCGTTCATTTGCGGATTTATGCTGCAACGAAAGCGTGGCCAATGTCTCCTCGCAATTGACGCTTTTTTTCAAACGAAGCACCGCCGCGGCGGCAGGCGGCTAGCCCATAAACCGACGATCATTCTCCGGGTATCCCAAACTCTCGAAGCGGGAATGCGACATCTTGAGGTCTCTTCCATACTTCTAACCCGTATAGGGAGGTCTTCATGACCACGCGAGCGAGAAAAGAAAAAGTTGCGGTTATAACCGGGGCTTCCGCCGGAGTAGGGCGGGCCACAGTCCGGGCTTTTGCCAAAAAAGGTTACAGCGTCGCCCTTATCGCGCGTGGCCATGCAGGACTCGAAGCTGCCCGCAGGGAAGTCGAGGCGTCCGGCTCCCGCGCCCTGGTATTGCCTCTCGATGTGGCCGATTCTGAAGCCGTGGAACGCGCTGCCGCCAGCGTGGAAGAAAAGCTGGGTCCCATCGATGTGTGGGTAAACAACGCCATGGTTTCGGTCTTTTCGCCGGTCAGGCAAATGACGTCGGAGGAGTATAAGCGCGTCACGGAGGTCACTTACCTGGGCACCGTCTATGGGACGCAGGCCGCATTAAAGCGCATGCTGCCTCGTGATTGCGGGGTGATTGTCCAGGTTGGATCGGCCCTGGCGTACCGCAGCATTCCCTTGCAGTCGGCCTATTGCGCCTCAAAGCACGCGATAGTTGGGTTCACCGATTCATTGCGATGCGAACTCATCCACGATAAAAGCAATGTGAAGCTCACAGTTGTCCATATGCCGGCGCTCAACACGCCCCAGTTTGATTGGGTGAAGAGCCGGCTGCCGCGCAAGTCGCAGCCTGTGCCTCCCATTTATGAGCCGGAGATCGCGGCGGATGCCATTATCTGGGCTGCCGAGCACCCGCGCCGTGAATTCTTTGTCGGACTGCCTACCATTGAGGCCATTCAAGCCAACAAATTCGTCCCTGGCCTGCTTGACCGGTACCTGGGAAGGACTGGCTACGATGCTCAACAATATGATGGCGCGGCAGACCCCAATCGTCCTGACAATCTCTGGTCCCCCGTGGAAGAGGATTTTGGCGCACATGGGGACTTCGACGCCCGGGCCAGCGCCTTCAGTCCACAGCTCTGGCTCGACCAGCATCGCAATATGCTTTCTATTGCCGGCATCGTTGCGGGCGCGCTTGCCTATGGACTCTGGTCCAGGAAAAGGGCAGGGAATATCCAGGAAGAATTTGCCGAAAGGGAAGCAGCCTGATCGGGACACATCATGAGAACTGGGCAGCTTCGGCCCAGCGCCCGATTTTATTATTGGGGCTGGGGAGCGGGCTTTGCGATGGTGGCAGCTTCCGATGAGGGGATCACTGGCGCAATCGCCTGTCCCGGTATTACGTTGTAGCCAGAGACGCGCCATTGGCCGTCTTTTTCCTGTCTGAGAGCGAGGACCTCGGTCGCTGTCTTCTGGGCAAATGTGCTCTCGTATTGGATCACAACCCACTTATCTTCTTTTGGATCTTCAGGAATATGGGTCTTGAATTCGGCCTTCTTGATATTCCGTGACTGAAAAGCGCCTACCGGCTCGCGGACCGATCTCCAAATCCTCTCCCACTGGCCCTTATTGATGTTGCCTTTAAAGGCGCTGTCCGCCTGGTCCCAACTGCTCAAATAGTTCCCGGAATCCACCACGCCGAGCCATGCCTGGGCGGACTGTTTTGCGGCTTCAATCTGGGCCGCATCCTGCGAATTTTGGCCGGCAGCGAACACCGAAGCCACCAGTAATAAAAGAGCACATCGTCTCATGCGGTCTCCTTTTTGAGAGCCTGTGCAGGATGCTATCGCATGTGCGGACCGGACAGAACGTTACGTTGGCGGATTCACGAAGGTAACCAGTCAGGGCTGGTCTTTGAGGAGTGCTGAAGAGATAACGGCAGGCAGCAGACCGATGGCAAGTTGATTTTTGAAGCGGACACAAAAAAGCTGCGCGGCAGCCCCCGCGCAGCTTCCTGGAAAAGGTCCTTTAGTACTTGCTGGTGCCAGTATTGCTCACTTGGCAGGTATCGGAGACCATATCAACGCTGTCCACATTGAATGCCTGATTTTTGTGGTCCCATTTCATCTTGCCAGAAGTGGATCCGGAGGACCCAGCTGTGGAATTTGTCGTGTTGCTGGACGAGGGGTTGGAGCCGGAGCTATTCGCGCCTGGGTTGGTCGAACTGGCCGAATTGGAAGACATGCTCCCCGACGTGGTATTGGACGTGCTTGCATTGGAGCCCATTTCACTCCCTTTTTGCCAGGTGCCATGGACTTTCACCGTGTGTCCGACATGCGCGGAGAGGTCCTGGGAGCTGTTGAGCTTCGCCATTTTGCCGTTCTTTTCCTCCAGCATGTAGTTGCCGTTGTCGGAGCGGATGCAGCCGGTAATGGCCTTCTCGCCCTTCATCTTTTTACCGGAATTGTTCATGCCGGAATCGGAGCTCATGGATCCACTGGTCGAGCCTTGGGTAGAATTGGTGCCCTGTGTAGTGCTGGTCGTGCCTTGGGCTGTGCCCGTGGATCCGCTGGTGGTCCCCTGCGAGGCATTATCCGTTGTGGCGCCGGTGTTGGAAGTTTGTGAAGAGCTGCTGCCTGTGGAACTACCGGCAGTTTGCGCCGGCGCGGCTAACGCAAACACCAGAGGCATTGCCATTAAATAGTAAAAAGTTTTTCGCATCTGTCTGTTCTCCTTTGCAAGAGTGTGATGCAGCGTGGAAGCTGGATGGTATCCGAAAAAAGAGTATCTCTAGCCAGAGCAGAATGAAGAATGTCGCCACCCGCCGGGTGATCCAAGCCGCGGCTTTCAGGTGTCCGCATAGGCGGTGAGCAGCGCCCCCTTTGCATGAAATTCGAGGAGCGATTTAAAAGGAATGGCGCGCCCTAAGAGAATCGCGACGCTGGAGAATTAGAGTCACAGCCAATTTGTAACAACTTGAAAGGGGTTGGCAAAAATGCTGCCAAGGAAGCTTTTGACTACACGTTTGAATGTCTCAAAAGTTTCGCCAGGCACACTCGGATAATGAGAAACCCTAAATCTGCCAGGGGTTCAGAATCGGCACGCCTGCGCTATAAAAATCCGTGCTATTCCGCGTAACGACCATTAGCTTGTGCTCCAAGGCGGTCGCGGATAGAAGACCGTCGATGACGGCCAATTGCCTTCCACTTCGTTGGGCTGCGGCGGCCAGCAATCCCCAGCGATTGGCTATCGCCTCATCAATGACTAAGAGCCGATTCTCAAACCACTCGTGCAAGTCTTTTGCCAGCCAGGCTTCCAGATGTGTGCGCCGTTTGCCCGGTGAAAGTTTTTCGATTCCTCTTCTGATCTCGCCGAAGGTCAGGACGCTGGCATAGAGGGAATCAGGATCGGCGGTTTCCAGCCATTGCTTAACCCGCTTCCCGGCGGCATCGGCGTGCTCGAGGGCGGGCTCGCGGGAACGCTGATCATCTACG
>CAYTQA010000286.1:0-4316 GCA_964439495.1 uncultured Terriglobales bacterium
GAAGCCAGCGTTGGCGTGCCCGCCGTCAAGCCGGGCGATACCGGGTTTGCGCGCACCGATCTGCGCTTCAGCCATGAATATGTCACTCCCATGGCCGCCATTTTTTACGAGCATTTCATGGGCGCCGCGCCGGTACATGACGCCTCCAGCATCATCTTCTTCCGCGACCATCTCACGTTTCTTGACGAGGTGCTCTCCGAAGAGAAGCGCAAGATGGGGCTGCTCGACTTGGCCGGACAGCTCAAGCTTAAGCAGCAGGACTTCGCCGCCCGTCAGGGCATTAAGCTGCACGGCGAGCTGAGTGACCGCAAGGGCTCCGAGGGCATCTGCCATTCCATCATCGCGGAAAGCTATGCGCTGCCCGGCCAGCTTAACGTCGGCTCGGACTCACACACCCCGCACGTCGGCGCGGTGGGATGCATCGCCTTCGGCATCGGCACCACCGACGTCTTTAATGCGTGGATCACAAAGGATGTGCGCGTCAAGGTGCCCGAATCAGTGAAGGTGATCATTCGCGGCCAGCGCCAGGCCAACGTCACCGCCAAGGACTTCATTCTCAAGCTGCTCTCCATGGATTACATTCGCAGCGGCAAGGCCCTGGCCAAGGTCATCGAATACTCGGGAGAGGCCATCGAGGAGCTGGGCGTGGACGAACGCGCCACCATGACCAATATGGCCGCTGAAATCGGAGGCTTTACCGGCATCGTTGCCCCGGATAAAAAAGTCGCCGATTTCCTGGTTGAGCGTCGCGGGATGGAGCGCGCGCAGGCCGAACGATGGATTGCCGGACTGCACAGCGATCCCAATGCGGAGTACGCGCATGTAATCGAGCTCGACGCCGCCGAGATTACGCCCATGGTGGCCACGCCGGGCGATCCCGGCAATGGCAAGTACATCCGCGACCTGCATACGCCCGTGCCGATCGAGATCGCCTATGGCGGTACCTGCACCGCCGGCAAAAATGAAGATATGGACATGTACGCGCGGGTGCTGAAGGACGCGCTGCGCCAGGGCCGGCACGTGCCCGCGTCAGTAAAGTTTTACATACAGTTTGGCTCGCAGGAGACGCGCGAGTACTGCCTGCGCCAGGGGTATCTCGATATCTTCCGGCAGGCTGGCGCCATCATCATTGAGCCGAGCTGCGGGGCATGCATCAATGCCGGACCTGGGGTCTCCACCCGCCCGGAGCAGATCGTGATCAGCGCGCAGAACCGCAACTTCCCCGGACGCAGCGGCCCCGGACAGATGTACCTTGCCAGCCCGCTCACCGTCGCCGCCAGCGCCGTCGCTGGGTACATTGTGGAGTATGAACCCTCGCAGCAGCCTGAGCTGGCGGGAGTACGTTAAAGCTTTCAGTTTCGAGTTTCGAGTTTGAAATGCTGGTAGGATTTATTGCGAAGCGAAGCGAGGAATCCGTAACGGCTGCGATAATCTTAATATCAATTGCTTTTTAAAAGATGGTGGAAAGCCTGAAGCAATACTTATGAACAGAGCATTTCGGGGAGTCCTTCGTTTGCGCTTGGCTCGCGAGCTTGCCTCGCGAGCTTGCCTCGCGCGGCGCTCTGGATGACAAGAATTTCGAGAGATTTAGGGCTCCGCACGGCATGACTTTCAGTCATCCCACCTGCCGTCGCAAAATAAAACTTTAGAACAAGCCACACGTAACAGGGCAGCGCGTATTATGAGCGCAGTCAAAGGAACTTTCAGTCATCTGCCGTCGCAAATAAAAACTTTGGAGCAAGCCACACGTAACAGGGCATGGCTTCAGCCATGCCGCTCATGCCTATAAAAACTCCGGCTTTAGCCGCTGCGCAAAAAAATTTATCGAATGAGGGTTAAAAACTCTGCCCTGTTACGTATTTTGTTCTTGAAATCGCAGACTGGAAGCTGGCTCTGCGCTGAAATTAATTCTTTCTCGCCACCAAGAACTGCGCCAGCTCCTTTAATGTAGCCGCGCGCTCTCCAAAGGGCTCCAGCGCCTTGCATCCGGAAGCGACCAGCGCGTCCGCCTTGCGCAGCGACTCTTCCACGCCGAAGATTGCCGGATAGGTCGCCTTTTCGGCGGCCTCGTCCTTGCCCGCGGTCTTTCCCAGTTGGGAAGAAGATTGGGTCACATCCAAAACATCGTCAATAATCTGGAACGCCAGGCCGATGTTGCCGCCAAAATCACGCAGCCTCTGGATCTCGTCGCTGTTGCCTCCCGCATAGAGACCCCCGCTCACCAGGCTGGCGGTGATCAGCGCCCCGGTCTTCGATCGATGGATATATTCCACCGTCTTGGCGTCGGCCTTGGTATGCTCCGCCTCCAGGTCCATCACCTGGCCGCCAATCATGCCGTTGAGCGTGCCCGCGGCATAAGCGATCTCCGCGATGATCTTCACCCGCGCCTCGGCGGTGCAGCGCAGCCTGGAGAGCACCTCATAGGCATAGGTCTGGAGGGCGTCGCCGGCCAGGATCGCCAGCGCCTCGCCGAAGACCACGTGGCAGGTGGGCTTGCCGCGGCGCAGATCGTCATTATCGAGGGCAGGGAGATCGTCATGGATAAGCGAGTATGTATGGATCATCTCCAGCGCCGCGCCCAGATCTTCCACTCCATCCGGCAGCGCATTCCGCTCCTTGCCGCGATAGACCATGCGCGCAGCTTCAATGCACAGGATGGGGCGCAGCCGCTTCCCGCCGGCAAACACGCTGTGGCGCATGGCGCGGTGAATGGAAGCGGGGTATTGCGATTCCGCGGGAAGGAGCCGTTCAAGCGCTCCATCAATTAAATGGCAGCCGGATTCCAGAGTTTGTTTCAGCATCCCTGTGCCAGTATAAAGCAGGGCGCATCTTCGATACGCGTCCCACTGCGCAGGGGGCCTGCTCCAAGGGGATTTAAGCGGCGGCGGTCCGGCCCGGACGCTCCGTCAGATTGCCGCAGGCGGCGAGCACAATCCCGCGGATGTCCGACTCGTGGCAGCAGTCCACCGCTCCCGCGCTCAGGGCCTCGATCCAAAGCTGCTCGTCCGGCAGGCGATGGGTGCACACGATGGTGATGGCCGGAAACTCCGCGCGCAGCAATTTAAGCTGCTCCACGCTGGCGGTCTCCAGGTCCAGAATCAGCAGTTGGGCGTGATGGTCCACCACCAGGCCGCGGGCGGCGTCGGTGGAGGAGGCGGTGTTTACGAGGCGGAAATGCTGCCGCAGGGAGTTCGACAGCTTCTCGATCAGGGCGGAATCTTTGTGCACGACGATCGCGCTCAACGGTCGCATTGGAGACTCCTTCTGCTTCTGGTTCCGACGGGGACGATTCGGACCATTCCCGCCTCGGGCAAGAGCGGCAACGATCCAGGGGATTACTTGCGCTGCAGGGATGGTTCCGCGCCACGGGCTTCGGAACGCCTGCCATTGGTGCTCTCGGAGGCAGATTCAAAGGGCTCTGCCTGTAGTTTGCCGTTTTGCTTGAGCAGTATCTCCACCTTGCCCTCCGCCGTCTCCAACTCCTGGCGGCAGGAGCCGGAAAGCCGCATGCCCTCCTCGAAGAGCTTCAATGCGTCTTCGAGTGGGAGATCGCCGCGCTCGAGCTGCTCGACCACTTTCTCCAGTTGCTGAAGGCATTCTTCAAATTTGGGCAAGGCAGGATGCTCCGTATGAAAGCTATTGTAATCCGATTGCTGTTCTGCTTCGCCAACAAATTATTTGTTCCCGCGAGTGTCGCATGAATGGTGCGAACCGCTGGGAACCGGTAGGGCAGCCCATCAGAATTCCGCTGCTCTGAATCGCGGTGAGTGCGCAGAACATTTCCCGGAATTTGGCTTCCAATCGGCATGAAAAGCGGCTAAAGTCAGGAACCTGGGATTCTGGATTTCTCGTACACATCCCTCATTGGTAAGGACTGCCTGCGATGAGCAGAGTAACAATAAATGATAATGCGCCCAAATTCCGAGAGCTCGAAATTAGAGCTCAAGATAAGAGATGGTTTTGGATTGGATGGATAATTATCGCCACGGCCATATTTCTTTTAGGTTCGAGAGAGCTCCCTCCCTTAAAGCCAATGTCGCTTCCATTCTGGATGCTCTGGGCGATTGGCTTTGCGATCTGCGAATTGAAAGGCTGGATGGGCATGGTATGGAGCCGAAATGGAAATGAGAATTTAAGAATTTTCCCGGACCATCTTAGGTATGAAACGCGTGGAGGCACCGTATTCGACCGGAAGCAGATTACTCTGGCTCTTGGTCCCAAGGAAATTCCGAGGCTGGAGATTTTAACCTTCGGATTGGGAGGGAATATCGCACAAAACCGAATTCATCTCAAGGCGAGAGCACGAAGCTTGTATT
>CAYTQA010000287.1:0-4310 GCA_964439495.1 uncultured Terriglobales bacterium
CGGCCTGGACGATCTTCGCGCCATCCCCTGGGTCTTTGGCTGGATGCAGAGCCGCCAGGTCCTGCCCGCATGGTTCAGCGTGGGCCACGCGCTCGAGCGCTTTGCCAATCGTGGCCCGGAGAATGAGCGGCTGCTGAAGACCAGGATGCGCGACTTTTTCTTCTTCGAAGACCTGGTGCGAAACGTGGAAATGGGCCTGGCCAAGGCCGACATGGAGATTGCACGGCTCTACTCCAGCCTGGTCGCCGACCAGCAGCTCCGGGAGCGTACCTACTCCATGTTGAAGGATGAATTCGAACGCACTCTGCGTATCGTGCTGCGCATCACCGGCCAGAGCCGGCTGCTTGAAACCAATCCGGTGCTGGACCGCTCCATCCGGCTCCGCAACCCTTATGTCGATCCCCTGAGCCTCATCCAGGTTGAATTGCTCCGCCGCAAACGCTCCGGGCAGGATTCGCCGGATTTGAATTACGCCCTCGCGGCCACCATCAACGGGATCTCCGCCGGCCTGCGCAATACCGGATGACAGCCATCGATCATGCCGGCGCCATTACAAATGTAACCTTGAGGAATCCATGGATTTTAAGTACAGTCCGCGGAAGTGAGGAGGGTGCCAAATGAAGCGCAGGATCGCCCCTTATCGCCCGCAAGACACTCGCACTAAAATCCTGGCGCCCTCATTGATCGTTTTCCTCTTGTTTTCCAGCGCAGCCATGTTCGCACAGTCTTCTCCAAAGACTAAGCCAGGGAACTCTTCCTCCGTTGAAATGATTATGAATTATTGCGCCGGGGTAGAGGCTTTTGAAAAATCTCACGACCATGATGGACGCTTATTTACGAACATTGGCACGGAGGAGAATTCGACAGACAAGTGGCGCGAGGTTTCCGATAAAAAGGGCTTGGATAAACTCGAATATGACGATTCGGCCCTGGTATGGTTTAGAAATGGGATTCTGGTAGAGGCGAACGTCACTTTTTCAAGTGGTTCCGGCGATTGGGCCAACTATGCCCATTATTGTTTCCGCGCGGACCACACTTTGGCCAGGATGCACTCAATCCTTAATACTTTTGAGGGCCATGTTCGATTAATCCGCGACACCCTCTACGATTCCAACGGGACCCAAATCCGTTCTACTTCGCAATTTTTTGATTTGGATACGGAAAAACCCATCCAGGGCACACCCGACTTTATGGATGCTCCCGCCTCTGTCTTCCTGAAAACCACCGACCTGCCCTTCTTCAACCTTTTGCAGCAAAAAAAGCATTAACCACGGAGGCTGAGCCACAGCCGCGTTCTTCCATAGTGAGCCCCGAACCTAGCCGGCCAGCTTCTGCGGCGTGTTCTGTTCGGACAGGAAGCGGAGCTGCGCGGCCACTCCTCCAATACCTTTTAATTGAGGATCTCCCCACAAGACCTGCAGATCGATATTGCTGCTGTCCAGGACCTTTCGCACCAGGCACTCGGCGGCATTGCTGAAAGGCAAGGTTTCCCGATTGCAGATCTCGCACTTTGCGGTTTCGTCGAGGGTAATGTGGCCGCAATTGGTGCATTGCGCCGCTGGACCAAGCTCTGTGTCGCCGATAAAAAGTGTCTCGACCTCGCCTCTTTCCAGCGCATTCGTAACGTTGCGAATGCCTACCGCGCCCAGCCCCCTGCGCTGGGCTTCTCCATTGATACTCTGTAGTTGCTCCAGCAGCTCGGAGCCGCGTCGCGCCGCAAGCATTTTCCGCGATTGCTCATGCACTTCCTCAATGGTGATCGCCCCCGGGTCCGCATGGAACTTTCCGGCGAGTACCTGCTGGAGCGAAGGGTGCAATTTGGGTTCGATCTCCGGCCAAAGCTCGTCGCGCGTGCCGATCAGCAACAGATCGTAATCGCCATGTTCGAAGAAATGTTGCAAGTGCTCGGCCACAAACTTGAAGTGATGTTTCACGCTTTCCTCTTTGCGGCGCTCGAAGTGCGACGAGCCCTTGGTCCCGGTGTTGCGCACCTTCCAGTCTTCCTCGTCGATCACCCAGGAATATTCGTTGATCTCGCTTCCCTGCATCTTGAAGACCCGCGTCTTCTCCCGGTCGAGCACTACGATGCAGCAGCTTGGCTCGTCGCGCTGCTGCGCCGCCAGCAGCGGCAACAATTCAAAGTAGCTGCCGGAGGTCAGCCGGGTTTCAGGCGCTCTGTCAATGTCGAACTCCCACCAGACCTCCTGCTCCTTGCAGGCAAACACCGCCTTGCCGCGCGCGCCGCTTGTCTTCAGCTCATCGGCAACGCCGAGAATTCTCCTGAGGTCCTCGCCAGACCTGCTGTTGAGATTTTCATCCAGGCCCCGCAGCAGCTCGCGCACCTTGTCCTTGATCAGGATCGATTCCTCCTGATGCGCCAGGTTCTGGGGCGTTTCACGCCGAAAATAAAACGTAATGGCTGTTCCGTTGGGAGAACGAAGAGCGGCAAGCGTATTGAGCACATCGCGAGGAATCATGAACTTGCTCCAGATATGAAATGGGGTCTCGTGAAATGTAAGTTGACGCTTTCAGCATCCAGTTTTTGGATGACCCGGAAACTTTCGAGGATGTCATAGGCCTGGCTCCAGAAATCGCATCCCGCCAACTTCCCACCGATTTTATCGCTCGGAAAGCAAAGGGCTTTTCCTTAAATTTTGTCCTCCAGAGCGCCGCGCGAATGACGGGTTGCAATCAAAGCTAAAATTGCGGCCGAGTTTTCGAGCGCCAAAGGCGCGGAAGAAGTTGGCCCAGCCCGGGACGGGCCGGGTGGAGGTTTAAAAAATACCAAAGCGCCGTAGGCGCGACACCCTCGTGCGCTCGAGGACTGTGTGGCACAGCCGTCCTCGGCTGTGCAATCATCCCCTCAGCTCCACAATCGTGACCCCGGCCCCTCCTTCATTCTGCGGCGGCTCGCTCACCGTGGCCACATGAGGATGTTTTTGCAGTAGCTGGCGCAAGGCCTTGCGCAGCACCCCCATGCCGCTGCCATGCACCACGCGCACCCGCGGCATTCCCGCTAGAAAAGCCCGATCAATGAATTTTCCCACCTCATCGCTGGCCTGGTCCACGGTCTGGCCGATCACGTTGATCTCGCTGGGTGCGTGAAGATCGTCCTCGCTGCTGAGCGATACTGAAATCCCGCGCTGGCGCGCGGCCTGCACCGGATTCGCCTCTCTTTGTCCGGCGGCCGCGGCGCTCGCGACCACCGCGGCAAGGTCATCGCGGCTGACGCGCATCTTCATCAGCCCAACCTCGACCTCGAATGTGTTCTCGTCGATCCTGCGCTTCACCACCGCACTGCGGCCCAGCGACTTGAGCTTCACCGTATCGCCCTCGCTCACATACTTCACCTCGCCCGGACGCGCGTTAGGATCGTCCCTGTCCGCGCCGGTGTGGTGCGCCACCACCGTCGAGTCGAACTGCTCCTTGAACTCGCGGCGCAGGCGGGCGATGCGGCGCTCCGCCTCCTTCGAAAGCTTCTGCGCGGAGGCGCGCTCCTGGATGCCCTGGATCGATTCCCGCATCTGATATTCGAAATCGCGCAGCAGCATTTCCAGCTTCTTCTCCATCTCGCGCACCCGCTGCCGCTGCTCCTTCAGTCCCTCGGCCTCCAGCCGGCTCTTCTCGCGCGCAACCTCCTGCTCGCGCTTGCGCAGCCCGGCGCGGGCCTCCTCGGCCGCTTTGAGCTCCTCATGCAGACGGTCGAGAAACTGCCCCACATCCTGGGTCTGCGTGGCCAGCTTGGCGCGCGCCTCGGAGATGATCTCCGCGTTCAGCCCAAGCCGCTGGGCGATGTTGATCCCCGCCGATGCCCCGGGCACGCCGACCCGCAACTCATAGGTGGGCCGCAACGTCTTTTCCTCGAAGCCGACCGCGGCATTCACCACTCCAGCATGGTTGGTGGCATAGATTTTAAGCGCGGTATGATGCGTCGAAATTACCGTCAACGCGCTGGAACGGCGAAAGTAATCGGCGATGGCCACCGCCAGGGCCGCGCCCTCTTCCGGATCGGTCGCGGAGCCCAGCTCGTCCAGCAACACCAGCGAGTTCCGGGTGGCGGTTTGCGAGATGAAATTGATGCGCGCCACATGGGCGGAAAACGTAGACAGGTTCTGCTCGATCGACTGGGAATCTCCGATGTCCGCGAACACAGCGTCGAATACCGGAAGCTCCGCCTTCTCCGCCGGTACCGGAATCCCCGACTGGCCCATGAGCGCCAGCAGTCCAATGGTTTTGAGCGCAACCGTCTTGCCGCCGGTGTTGGGTCCGCTGATGATCAGTTGCCGCTGCTCTCCCGCAAGCGCAACCGT
>CAYTQA010000288.1:0-4288 GCA_964439495.1 uncultured Terriglobales bacterium
GATCAGGCTATCGTTTCCGCCAACCTGGTTCACCATTACCACCGGACACTTGAATTCAGTGGCGATGGCCTGCAGCATCTTGCGCCGGAGCTCGATCTTTCCCGTGGAGAATGGCGAGGCGGAGATATTGAGAATCAGATTGCCTCCGGCGCGCACCAGCTCTTCCACCGGATCGACGCTGTAAAGGCGCTTATCCCAGAAGTGCTCGTCGTTCCACGCATCTTCACAGATGGTGAGCGCAACCTTGCTGCCGTTCAGGGAAAAGACCTCCTGTTTTTCGGCGGGGGCGAAATAGCGAAGCTCGTCGAAGACGTCATAGGTCGGCAGCAGCATCTTCGATTGCAGGAAGGAAATCCTGCCTCCGGAGAGCAATACCGCCGAGTTCATGACGGATTTTCCGGTCTTCACCTGCGCGGGGGTGACCAGGCCGCAGATTACGTCGATTTTTTTTGCGCCATTGGCGCAGATCTGGCGCGCAATCTGCTCGAGCGCCTCGCGGTTTTTGGCCACGAAGCTGGGTTTCTCCAGCAGATCGCGTGGAGGATAACCGCTGATGGCAAGTTCGGGAAAGACCACCAGCTCCGCCTCCCGTTCCCGGGCGCGGAGCACATAATCCAGGATCTTCGCGCTGTTACCGGCGAAGTCGCCGATCGTCGGATTGATTTGACCTAGAGCGATCCTCACTTTATTAAGTGTAAAGCCAGAAGTACGGCTTGTCATGGTGCCGAAGGGAAGAAACGCGGGGGCGCTATTGTCCATTTCAAAAGGAAAAAATAGACTGCTAAAAGATTGTTTTATGAATCTGGACCGCTTCAGAGATTATTTTGTCCTCTTTTCCAAGGAGCCTTGTTCTTGAAATTTAAAGCCTTATTTTTCATCTTTCTGTTCGTCGCCTGCGGCGTCTCCCGCTCTTCCGCGGCGGATGTGGGCCAACCGCAAACCATCAATGGATATCTGGTGGACGTTGCCTGCGCGCTTGAGAACGCGAAGACCCCAGACCCAAATTTCCCTGCAAAGCACGATAAAGGCTGCCTGAAGATGCCGGATTGTCAGAAAAGCGGCTACGGCGTGCTTACTTCCGACAACAAACTTTATAAATTCGACGCCAATGGAAATGCGGAAGCCAGGAAATTCATTGAACTGACGGAAAAAGATAAGGACTGGAAGGTGACGGTCACCGGGTCCGGTTCAAGGCGACAGTATTGCCGTGAACTCGCTCATGTTGCGGAAATAAAACCGCTTTTCTGCTACCTTACAGTGTTTGTCCTGACCGCTTTAGCGGTATGAAAAGGGGCGCATGCCTGCCATTAAATTCAAAGGTGTGGACTTCATCAACTTCGAGTCGATGTTGAGCGAGGATGAGCGCCTGGTCCGCGATAACACCCGCAAATTCATAGAAGAAAACCTGGTCCCCATTATCGAGGAATGCCACCGCGAAGGGCGCTTTCCGCGTGAGCTGGTGAAGCCCTTTGGGGAGCTGGGTTTCTTTGGCGCCAGCCTGAAAGGATATGGTTGCGCCGGCATGTCCAATGTCGAATATGGGCTGGTAATGCAGGAGCTGGAGCGCGGCGATAGCGGGATACGCTCCTTTGTCAGCGTGCAATCGGCGCTGGTGATGTATCCGACTTACGCCTTTGGCAGCGAGGAGCAGAAGGAAAAATGGCTGCCCTTATTGCAGACCGGGGAGAAGATCGGCTGCTTCGGCCTTACCGAGCCGGGGTTCGGCTCGAATCCGGGTGGAATGCGCACCCGGGCGGTCCGCCGCGGCGACGAATACATCCTGAATGGCGAGAAGATGTGGATCACCTCCGGCACCATCGCTGATGTCGCGGTGGTCTGGGCCAGGAGCGAAGAACACGACAACAAGGTCCGCGGGTTCCTGGTGGAAACCGATCGTCCCGGTTTTTCCGCGCAGGACGTGCATGGCAAATGGTCGTTGCGGGCATCGGTGACTTCCGGCCTCTCTTTGCTGGACGTGCGGATTCCGGTCGCGAATATGCTGCCCAAATCCAGCGGCCTGCGCTCTCCGCTGATGTGCCTGAATCAGGCGCGCTATGGGATTTCGTGGGGCGCGGTAGGGGCAGCGATGTCCTGTTACGACACCGCATTGCAGTATTCGCTCTTGCGCAAGCAGTTCCGCGATCAGCCCATCGCCTCTCATCAACTGGTGCAGGAGAAGCTTGCCTGGATGATCACCGAGATCACCAAGGGACAGCTACTGGCGTTGCACGTGGGCCGATTGAAAGACCAGGAGAAGGCCGAGCCGCAGCACATCTCGATGGCCAAGCGGAACAATGTGTGGATGGCCCTGGAATGCGCCCGCACCTCGCGCGACATCCTGGGCGCGAATGGGATCACCGACGACTATCCCATCATGCGCCACATGATGAACCTGGAGTCGGTGAAGACCTATGAGGGGACGCACGACATCCATGGCCTCATTATCGGCGCCAGCGTCACTGGCATCGAGGCATTCTGATGCCGCGCTCCTCGCGTAGATCGGGCTATGCTGCGTATAAATGGTGGCCTTGCCTTTATCAGGCCGCGATTATGGGAAGGGTCCTATGAAGAATCAAACGGAAGAAACGCAAGCCGCGAATAAGACCGGACTTCCGGCGCAGCATCTCGAACTTGAGCTTTCGCTGGAGCTGGTGCGCGTTGTGGAGGAGGCCGCCATTGCTTCTGCCAAGACCATGGGCATGGCCGACGCCAAGCATTCCGACCATGTTGCCGTCGAAGCCATGCGCCACACCATGGACACGGTCCCCATGCGCGGGCGCATTGTGATTGGGGAAGGCGAGCGTGACAAGGCCCCCATGCTTTACATCGGGGAAGATGTTGGTGCGAGGTCCTCAGCGGGCGTCAATTTCGCGGAGGTGGATATCGCCGTCGATCCGCTGGAAGGGACCAACCTCTGCGCGACGGGGGCGGCCAATGCCATTACCGTGCTTGCGGCCTCCGAGCGAGGTGGACTCCTGCATGCCCCCGATTGCTATATGGAGAAGCTGGTCGTGCCGCCGCCCGCGAAAGACGTCGTCGATCTCGATGCGCCGGTGGAACAAAACCTTCAGGCCATCGCCAGGAGCCTGGGACGAAGCGTGACCGATCTGGTCATCGTCGTTCTCGATCGTCCGCGCCATGAAAAATTGATCAACGACATTCGCGCCGCGGGTGCGCGCATCCGCCTGATCACCGATGGCGACCTCTCCGCCGGAATCGCGGCCGCGGTGCTTGGCACCGGTGTCCATGCCGTGATGGGCATCGGCGGCGCTCCGGAGGGGGTAATCACCGCGGCGGCCATGCGCTGCCTTAACGGCGATATCTATGCCCGGCTGGTGATTAATACGCCGGAGTTGGAAGAACGGATCGCCCGCATGGGCATCAAGGACAAGAAGAAGATTTATCGCGCCAAAGACCTGGCCCCGGGAAACAGCATCGTCTTCGCCGCAACCGGCGTGACCGACGGCTCCCTGCTCAAGGGCGTGCGCTTCTTTGGAGAAGGAATACGGACGCAATCGCTGGTCATGACCCGCAGCGCCGGCAAGGTGCGCTTTATCGATACTACCCATGTGCATCAGGGACCGGACTTCAAGGTCAGGTTCTAAGCTGAACTCCCTGAGCGCGAAGCGGGAATAATTAACTAAACATAAGTAGTTTCTCAAGGACGTCTGGATAGTTAGTTAACCTTTAATATATGAAAACGGAAAAGAACAAGCCTGGTTTTGCCACCCGCGCCATCCATGATGGCCAGGAGCCCGACCCCACCACCGGAGCGGTCACGGTCCCTATCTTCGCCACCTCTACCTATGTGCAGGAGGAGATCGGCAAGCACAAGGGATATGAATACTCCCGCGTCTCCAACCCCACCCGCACCCGCCTCGAAGAAAATCTGGCCTCGCTGGAAGGCGGAAGCTCGGCGCACGTCTTTGCCAGCGGCATGGCGGCGGTGACCGCGCTCTTCACCATGATGAAGAGTGGAGACCACATCGTCTGCGGCAGCGATATGTACGGCGGCGTGCCCCGGCTGTTCAATCAGATACTGGTGAACTTCGGCCTGGAGTTCACGTATGTGGACACCTCGGATGCGAGCTCCGTGGAGAAGGCCATCCGGCCAAATACCAGGCTGGTCTATATCGAGACCCCGACCAACCCGCTGATGACCATCAGCGACATCGCCGCCATCGCAAAGTTGAGCCATGCCAAGGGCGTGGAGGTGTGCGTGGACAATACCTTTATGTCGCCCTATCTGCAGCAGCCGCTTGCCCTGGGGGCAGACATCGTGATGCAC
>CAYTQA010000289.1:0-2619 GCA_964439495.1 uncultured Terriglobales bacterium
ATAACGTGCCAATTTTCATTCTCCTTGACTTCGGGGACAATCGGTTTACAAGGCCTGAGGCCTCTTCTTCCCGATTCAGTCTCAGTTTCCTTCCGGAAGGCCTACGCACAGGGTGCAAGCTCACCGGAACTGCGGCCGTTCCGGCCGCAAAATCCTTACACGCGACGGCGCTTCGGGGGCCGGCATCCGTTGTGCGGAATCGGCGTAACGTCGCGGATGGATTTCACTTCCAATCCGGCCGCGGCCAGCGCGCGAATCGCCGATTCGCGTCCGGAACCCGGTCCGTTCACGCGCACCTCCACGGTACGCATGCCGTGGTCCTTGGCCATATTGGCGGCATTCATCGCCGCCTGCTGCGCCGCAAAGGGAGTACCCTTGCGCGAGCCGCGGAAGCCAAGCGAACCCGAACTCTTCCACGCCACCACCTTGCCTTCGGAATCGGCGATGGTAACGATGGTGTTGTTGAAAGAAGCCTGAACGTAGACGACGCCAAATGGAACGTGCTTACGCTCTTTCTTCTTGAATGTCTTCTTCTTGCCTTTTTTCTCGGGCGCTCCCGCGCCGCCTGCTGCTTTCGCCATGAAATCCTCTAATCAGCCGTTCTTCCTGCTTTAACTTTTGCCGTTACAGCTTTATGTCTTGGCCGCGGTCTTCTTCTTGTTGGCCACAGTGCCCTTGCGCGGTCCCTTGCGGGTCCGGGCATTGGTGTGCGTCCGCTGTCCACGGACCGGCAGATTGCGGCGATGACGGCTGCCGCGATACGATCCGATTTCGATCAGCCGCTTGATATTCATCGAAATATCCTTGCGGAGATCGCCTTCGACGCCGCCTTCATTCTCGATGACCTGACGGATGCGGTTGACCTCATCTTCATTCAAGTCCTGGACCTTCTTGTCCGCGGTCACATTGGCGGCCGCAAGAATGCGGGCCGAACGCGGATTGCCGATCCCATAAATGTAGGTCAGCGCGATATTCACATGCTTGTTGCGGGGAAGATCCACGCCTGCAATACGAGCCATATTTCCTTTACCTTCATCTGCTTTCCGAAGTCATCCTGCTCCGGAAGCGGTATCTTAGCCTTGCCGTTGTTTGTGTTTGGAATTCTCGCAAATCACCCGCACCACTCCACGGCGGTGGATGACCTTGCACTTATCACAAATCTTCTTTACCGATGCTCTTACTTTCATAAATCCCTTGCCACTTTTCCTTCTCAGCTCGCCAGCGCGCAAATTTCCAGTCGGACCGCAATGCCGAGCGAATGCTTAGTGCGGAATGCTATCTGTACCGGTAGACGATGCGGCCCCGATTGAGATCGTAGGGCGATAGCTCCACGGCCACTTTATCGCCGGGGAGGATCTTGATGAAATTCTTTCTCATGCGCCCGGAAATATGCGCCAGCACCTGATGCTTGTTCTCGAGCTCTACCTTAAACATGGCATTGGGCAGTGGTTCGATCACCGTAGCCATGACCTCAATCGCGTCTTCTTTGCTCAATAGCTTCCTTTAAATGTGGGCCGATGCCCGGTCTTTCCATTTTACCCGGCGCAGCCCGGCGGGCGCGCCTGAAACCAAAATTAATAATCCGTCTGACTCTTGCCCGGATCAGGCGGTCAATACCAGCGGCCCTTCCCTGGTGACAGCCACGCAATGCTCAAAATGGGCGCTGTAACTCCCGTCCTCGGTCACGGCGGTCCATTTATCTTCCAGGACCTTCACCCCTGGCTTACCCGAATTGACCATCGGCTCGATGGCCAGGACCATGCCTTCCCGCAGCCGCGTCCCAAAGCCCCGGGTCCCATAATTGGGCACCTGCGGCTCTTCATGCAGCTTGGTGCCTATGCCGTGCCCCACAAAATCGCGGACCACGCTGAAGCCATTGGCCTCAACCACTTCCTGCACCGCTGCTCCCACGTCCCCAACAGTCGCGCCCACTCGCACCGCCTGGATGGCCCGTTCCAGCGACGCCTTAGTCACTTCCAGCAGCTTGCGTACCTCGGGGCTGATCTTCTCGCCCACCGGAACGGTGATGGCTGAATCTCCGTAGTAGCCGTCGAGCACCACCCCGCAGTCAATGGAAACAATATCGCCCTCTTTGAGCACCCGGCCCTCCGAAGGGATCCCATGCACAACTTCCTGGTTCAGCGAGGTGCAGAGCACGCACGGATAATCCAGGTATCCCTTGAATGCCGGCTTTGCGCCCAGCTCCTCGATTTTTTTAGCGGCAAACCGCTCAAGGTCCATGGTGCTGATCCCGGGCTTTACCATGGCAGCCGTCTCTTCGAGCACCTGGCGGACTATCTTGCCGCTGCGGCGCATCTTCTCGATCTCATTCGGCGACTTACAAACGATTGGCATTACCCGGCGTTCTCTTCCACATTCGCGTCCAGGATGGCAAACACTTCTTGGGTGATCTCGGCCAACGGGCGATCGCCATTGATCGAGCGCAAGAGTCCCTGCCGCCTGTAATAATCCGTCAACGGCAGCGTCTGGAGTTCGTAACTCTTCAAACGCTCGGCAATTACCTCTTCCGCGTCATCCTTTCGAGTCACGAGGCGAGTACCATCCACATCACAGGTATCGGCGACGCGCGGAGGCTGGAAGTAAACGTTGTAAATCCTG
>CAYTQA010000289.1:2629-4277 GCA_964439495.1 uncultured Terriglobales bacterium
GCGGGACAAGAACGACGTCCGGTAAGCCGTCGGAAGAGTTGATTATAACCTACTACGAAATCAATCACAACCGGGCCAATGGCGCGTCCCTCGAAGCGCTGTCCGGCGAGCACCCGGTCCAGCCACTCCGCCTGATTCACAGTGCGGGGAAAGCCGTCCAGAATAAAGCCGTATTTACAATCCGGCTGGCGGAGGCGCTCCTCCACCATGCCGCAGACCAGCTCATCGGAAACCAGGTCTCCCCGCTCCATCACCGCCTTGGCCTGAATGCCCAGCGGGGTCTGGAGGGCGACATTGGCGCGCAGCAGGTCGCCGGTGGAGATATGCGGAATCCCATACGCCTCAGAGACGAGCTTGGCCTGTGTTCCCTTGCCAGCGCCTGGGGCCCCCAGCAGAATCACCGGACCGACGGTCCGGGGATGTCTCTGGATATTCGCGCCTGGAGCTGAAGTGGGGTCGGCCAAATAGGTTCCTTGTGCTTGCTTGCCCATCGAGACGTTTACCAGCGGCGGCCGCGGATGCGTCCACTCTTGGGAGTGAAGCCCTCATAGTGGCGCATGATCAACTGCGACTCCACCTGGTTCACCGTGTCCATGGCCACGCCCACCACGATCAGCAGCGAGGTACCGCCGAAATAAAAGTTCACACCTAAGCCATTCGTAAACCAGGCTGGAAACCGTTCAAAAAAGGTACCAAAGACCCAAGGCAGGTGGTTCAGGTGAATGCCCCCAATCATCCACTGGGGAATGAGGGAGATCGCCACCAGATAGAGGCCGCCGACCAGGGTAAGCCGGGTCAGGATCTCGTTGATGTGGTCCGCCGTGCGCTTGCCCGGACGAATCCCAGGGATGAATCCGCCATAGCGGCGCATATCGTCGGCGACTCGGTTCGGATCGAAGATGATGGAGACATAAAAATAGGCGAAGAAGATGATAGCGATACAGTAGAGAAGCTCGTAAAGCGGCTCTCCGCCCCGCAGCGCATCGAAGATCCAGCCGAAGCCGCGCGCGTTCTTGAAAAAATTGCCCAGCAATAAGGGAGCGCTCAGGATCGAGGAGGCAAAGATGACCGGCATCACACCACCGGCATTGACGCGGAACGGCATGTAGGTGCTCTGGCCGCCCATCATTTTGCGCCCAACGACCCGCTTGGCATACTGCACTGGGATGCGCCGTTCGCTGCGCTCCATATAGACAATGAACGCCACGATGGCGACCATGACGACCACCAGCAGGACCATTGCCGGCAGGGTAAAGGCGCCCCAGGCGCGGGTCTGGGCTTTTTCGACCAGGTCAATGACGCCGCGCGGCAGTCCTACCACGATACCCGCAAAGATCAGCAGCGACATGCCGTTGCCGATGCCGCGATCGGTAATCTGCTCACCCAGCCACATCACAAAGGTGCTGCCGGCGGTGAGGGTGATCACGGTCATCAGGACAAACCGAATCCCGGGCTCGTTGACAAACTGGGCCCCGGCGGAGCCGCGCTGCAGTGTGATCGCGATCCCCAGCGATTGCAGAAGCGAAAGCACCACGGTTAGGTAGCGGGTCCACTGGGTGATCTTCTTGCGCCCCAGCTCGCCTTCCTTCTGCAGCTTTGCCAATGGCTCGTAGACCACGGTAAGCAACTGCAGGATGATAGAGGCGGT
>CAYTQA010000290.1:0-4228 GCA_964439495.1 uncultured Terriglobales bacterium
AGCACGGAATGTCCAGGAGATCATTAATGAATGGTTAAGCCCATCCTCCCGCTCCTCACTTCTGACTGCGATTAAATAGCGACGAGTGAAGAAGATCAACAGGCTTGTCCTTTCGGCTTGCGACAAGGACCTGCCGGCTGAACCGTCACGCCCAACTCCCGCATTTGTTATAATCGCGATTCACTCATAAATCTTGCATTTCTACGGAGTTTCACGATTGAAAAAGGGCACCCTTGCAGCTTTTGTGCTCTGCTGTCTATTGGCCATCTTTCAACTTGCCTGTGGAGGATCGAGCCAGCCTCCCAGCCATCTGTCGAAGCGCGCATTTGCCGCCGTCTATGAGCCGGCCTCAAGCTCTTCGATCCTGATCGCGGATGCCAGCAAAGACCAGCTCACAACTTCTTCCATCTCCCTGCCTGCCGGAAACCCGATGTTGATGCAGCTCGGGCCTAACAATACGACCGTGGTCGTTATCTCCGGCCTGGGCATCCTGACCGTAAACAATACGACCGAGAAGCTTGTTAATTCGACGGCTATTTCCCTGATCAATCCCTCCAACGGCACTGCGCTCGGAGATCCCAGCAGCCTGGTCGAGACCTACGGCGGGGATTTGATCTACACCGCCCACCGCAGCGTGGGTGAGGTTGGGGTTGTAAATGTTGGGGCAGGCACGGTCAGCACGATTTCCGTGCCCTCGGTCCGCCGTCTGGCGCTCTCGCCGAACAATTTTACGCTGCTTGCCTTCAGCGATGACGTGGATTCCTTTACTGCAATCCAAACCTCAACCAAGACCGCAACTACGTTGTGCGGTCCGGCCGCTCCATGCCCTGGATTGAGCCGCCCCACCTTCGCGGTTTTCAGCGACGACAGCAAGACCGCTTACGTCCTGGGATGTGGCGCGGAATGTGGAGGGACCACCGCCAGCCTCGCGGTCTTCGACATGACGCAAAATCCTCCCGTTCAGGGAAAGACCATCGCGCTGGGCAATGCGGCGGACATGGCCATCAGCTACAACGGCAAGCTGTACATCTCCGGCACCGATCCTGCCGTGGACCCCAACACCGGCGCGGCGGCCAATATTGGGCGGCTTAATGTCGTGGACCTTACGGCCCAGGCCCTGGCGAACCCGGGCAGCGGACCGATCCCGATCGGCAATGGCTTCCATACCCTGATGTCGGTAGGCAGCAACAACAAGCTATTCATAGGCGCGCAAACCTGCTCCACCGGATGTCTTTCCATCGTGGACATTTCCGCCAACACTTCGGTCGAAAGCCCGTCGCGCCAGGGCGTCACCGGGATCGCGCCCATCGCGGGACGGAACGTGGCTTACGTAAGCGAAGACGGCGCTCTCCACATCTACGACACCACAACCAGCCAGCAGTCTGCCCACAGCGGGCAGGTAAACATTACCGGCATTGTTACTGGAGTAGTTGCGCCATAAAATAAAACGCTTCGCGGGCGAAGATCGTCTTCTTATTTTGCGGGAGTCAGGGTCAGCTCGTGCTTCTTTGCCTTTCGCATGCTGGCATCGCTGAAGGCCAGGGAAAAGGTCCTGCCGCTATACCAGGCGGCGAACTGGTCTTTGTAATGCGGGCTCAGGAAGTTGCCGGATTCCCCCGCCACGATGTTCAGGGTAGAGGCGTCGAGGTCCGAGAAGTCCACCGTCAGCCGTTCCGACGGCCCAAAATTCCGTCCAACCTGCTTCACCGTATACCCGCCGCCCGACTGCGGATGTTTTCCCGTCCCGGTGAACCATTTCAGCACCGGAATGCTTCCCAGGACCGGATTCTGCAGTTCGACCGGAAACAGGTTTCCCCACTTCCAGTCCTTAAGATTGCCGGGAGCGTCCTGAACGGTCCTATCGACCGCCGCCGTAAGCAGGTCATCGTAGCTGCCGAAGCCTTGCGGAAGCCAGCGGGCCAGCTTGCGTCCCACAATCTCTTCCAGGGCCACTGAAGACATGCTCCAGGAGTAATATTTGGAATTTTCTCCCAGCCTGGGCTGAAGCAGCATCTCCAGCAGTTGCTTTCTTGCGAAATATTCAATGGAAGGCGCGGCGGAATCCATGCTCATGCGCCCGTCCCACCTCCGCATGATGTCGGCTGCCTCGCGCAGCCGGGCGGAGGCATTCTGCGCATGGTCAATGGCATAAACAAAGCGCGCGGCGAAGGAATAGTCGAGCTCCGAGTAGATATCGGTTTGCAATGCCAGCATGTCGGCAGCGGTAAATTTCTGCCCGTTTTTCAGCACATGGTAGATGCGCTCGGTGCGGTACGGCGGAAACCAGTTATTGGCCAGCAGATAAGGATACCGGTCCGGAGTGATGCGGCCATTGGCGGTGGCCAACACCCCTGCAGGCGGATCATAGACGCTGGGCAGCTTCTCAAAGGGAACGTAACCGGTCCAGTCATGCGCGGCGTCCGCTCCCGGGACGGGGAGCAGTCCGTTGTCGGTGGCGCGAATCGGAATGCGCCCGGTCGCCTGATACCCGATGTGCCCATCCACATCGCCGTAGACCACGTTTTGCGCCGGGCCTCCAAAGCGGGAGAAGGCGGCGCGAAATTCCTGCCAATTGCCCGCGGAATTTACGTCAAAGAAAGGAATGGCAAGGTTGGCGGGATCGTAAATCGTCCATTGCAGGGCAAGCTGCCGCGTCTCTCCGGGAATGAGCGGAGTGATGATCGGGCCATGCCGCGTGACCACCACATCGAATCGGGCATCCGGCTGCCCTTTTATATGGACCACTTCGGGGCGATGTTCGGGGTCCACGAATCCCTTCGGCGTCTCCACCTGGTTGTTGGCGTTGAAGTTCTCGATGAACAGGTCCTGAACGTCCGGACCGAGATTGGTAAAGCCCCAGGCAATGCGCTGATTGTGGCCGACGATTACAAACGGCAGCCCCGGCAGGGTGACTCCCGCCACGTCATAGTTGCCGCTGCGCAGGTGGGCCTCATACCAGATGTTTGGAATGCCATGCGCCAAATGCATATCATTGCTCAACAATGGCTTTCCGCTCACGGTATGCGCGCCGGAAATGACCCAGTTGTTCGAACCGGGAAGACAGGCCGCGCACTCCGCCTGCCCAGCGCGCCGGGGCAATCCGGCAACCAGGTCGTGAGGCCTTCCCGTCCCGTCTTCGTCGTCCTCCTCAATTGAAGAGGACCGCTGCCCATCGATGCTGTCTGCTTCCAGAGCGGGAGGGTGGTCTCGCCAGGAATGGTTCGGATATAAATCCACCACAAGCTGGGGATCCAGTTGCTTGACGACCTTTTCACGGGAGAGTTCGACATTGAATTGCGTATTCAGCATCTGGCTCATATTCGCGCCGACCATGAGCGAATCGGCCAATTGCCACGGCCTGGGCTGGTAGCGCAGCAGGGCGAACTCAAGCGGCAGCCGGTCCCGATGCGATTCCATAAAGGCGTTCACTCCGCGGGCGTAATCTTCCAGGAATTTACGGTCGCGCGGACCGAGCGCAGCCACGGCGCGCTCCGCTGTATTTCGGATCTGCAGATAGCGCTGCATCACGTCGCGCTTGAGCAGGTCGGGGCCGAGGACCTCCGCCAGTTCTCCCGCGGCATAGCGGCGCACCATGTCCATCTGCCACAAACGGTCCTGCGCGGTGACGTATCCCTGGGCGAAAAACAGGTCATCCAGCGTGGCCGCCGTGATATGCGGCACGCCTTGCGCATCGCGCGCCACCTGCACCGGCGACGAAAGTCCTGCAATGGCAATGGTCCCGTCGACCTGGGGAAGGGCGCGGCGCGCCTTCCAGTAAATCCCGCCCGCGATGGCAATCAGGAGCAGCAGAGCCAGCCCGGCCGATGCGGCAAGAATACTGCGCGGGCGCAAAAGGGCGGGCTTAGGCCCGTGCCTGAGAGTGGTCGGAGTGCTTGCCATTCAAAATTGCATTCTACAAGCGGCCCGGTTTACGGGAAAATTAAAACGATTTACCTTGTCAAAAGAATAAACCAGGTTAATGCCGGACGGAAAAGGGAAATCTGCCCACTTGCGTTATCCTTTAAGGAGCGGAATTCCAAGCTCCTATTTTATCCGCAATGGTATGCTGTGCCATTCTGGATAAAGATAGCTGGCGTGGATTGCGATAGCCCCACTGCGCCGGCGGATGGAATGACCGGTCGATTGATCCGGCCATCAATAAAAGACCAATGCTGCAGAAACGAATTGACGATCATCCGACTATCTCCCGTGAATCGCTTCGCGAGGC
>CAYTQA010000291.1:0-4182 GCA_964439495.1 uncultured Terriglobales bacterium
GGATAGCTGGCATTTGTTTTTAATGCAGGTGAATACGTCGGCAATCTCCCGCTCTGCTGGAGTCGCATAGCAAACGCCATTGGTGGCCACAATAGGCAGGTGCATCTCTCGTGCGAGGGCAATAGCGGCTTGATTGCGCGCCTCCTGCTCGCGATGAAAATGCCTTTGCAATTGGACATAGACATTCTCTCTTCCAAATACGAATACGAGATGCTCCAGCAACCTGCGCGCCTGCTCTTTGCCTCCTTCACGCAAAGCATTAGCTAGTGGCCCATTCTCATCTCCGGTTAAGCAGATCAAACCCTGCGCATGTTGGCCCAATTCATCCAAAGTTGCCGCTGTAGGCTGGTTCTTTGGAGAGCGCAGCTTTGTCCGGGTAATCAATCGGCACAAGTTCCGGTATCCCGTTTGCGACTCCACCAGCAGGGGATAATTCGGGGCGGTTGGATTGGGAATATCGGAGACGGTTACCTCAGCTCCGATGTGAGCTCTGATTCCAACTTGCTTTGCGGCCATGTGAAAGCGAGGGGAGGCGTATACGCCGTTGCGGTCGAGCAATGCCATTCCGGGTAGCTCATTCTGAGCGCAAGCCAATGCCAGACCTTCAGGATGCGAAGCGCCTTCAAGAAAAGTGAATGCAGAACGGGCATGGAGTTCGACGTATTTCAATCGAACCGTCCTTCTAAAAACCAAGCTTTAGTAAGGCAGTCTAAATAAATACGGTAAATCCCTATTCCTTCCCTGGTTTTGAGTGCAACGTCCCATTCATCCCGCGCCCACGCAACAGACCTGCTCCACCAATTTCCCGAGGTATGCCAAGGCCCAGATGCGGCAATTACAGGCAGACGGCGTTTCTTTACCACTACCGAAACTGGTTTTTCCTCCCGCACTTCCACAGCTGTGTGGAGCGGAGGCCTGAAGATGCGCAGGGCAATGATCGGCCCGAAATCATTGGAGCATGAGTTTACCAAGCTTGGAGTCGCGGTTACTTGAAAGCTGTCGGCCTGGTGAGAATCGAGGACGGCAGGACAGCCGACTCGCGGGATTCCATTTTCATCCGTGCCACCCACGATTCCTCGAATACGCGCCAGCGTGAGTTCAAGTTTTTCGGCTTCGAGCGATGCGGCTGCGAATATGCCTTCCTGTGTGAATCGCGGTTTTATAGGCAGAGCTTCGAGTCTCAGCTTCGAGATGGGCGCGGAAAATATAGTTGTAGTGAGATCGAGAGAGACAAGCCGAAAGAGCATATTGGCATTGCTGGTCGGAAGCGGCAATTTCCAGCTCCGCTCGTAGGCTTCTTTCGTGTTTTCGCTCGCGATCTGCCGGGCTTCGAGTTCGAGCTTAAGGTGTAACTCATTCGTCGCTAAGGCCCGGCTCGAAAGCCGAGCGCATAAATGTTGTAAAAGGCGGTTGAGCACAAACGAGAGCGACTCAATGGTTTCAATGGGATCCTCAAATTCAAAGCTCTCTCCAAACTCTGAAGAATCTTCAACCGGGAGCAGCATTCGTTTCATCTCCCCGCGGGCGAGTTTCTGTAACCGTAACCCCTCCTGCCCCAACCTTTGCACCAGTGGAACAGGAGGAAGCGAGGCCAGCGCCTTGAAAGTATGAATACCCCAGCTATCGAGGACTTCCAACACCTCGGGTCCAGGAGAGAGTACGTCGACAGGCAATGACGCCAGCCTAGCGGCTTCTTCGCCGGATGGAATGATACTGATTCCTTCAAAGCCCTTGGCCGCATGTAAAGCGCTGTCCGGATTGGCCGCGATCCCAACCTGCAATTTCAATCCCAGTCCTTGGGAGTGATTACTAATCTGGTGAGCTATCTGCTGCGCTGGGCCAAACAGCTTCTCCGTCCCGGCGAGGTCAAGAATGGCAATGCCTGGCACTGTAGATTCAATCAGGGGAGAAAAGCAGTATGCGCAATCCAGCAGTGCCGCCTGCGCGGCCTGCTCCAGTTCGAGGGAGCGTTTCCGGACGATTGCCTTTCCGCAGCTCTCTATTTGCAGCTTGGTCATGCCAATTTGAATCCCTGCAAGCCGCGCTTTTTCATTGATCGCGAATGCCCTCGGCATAGAAGCAGGCCCATCCACTATGATGATTGGAGAACCACTCATAAGATGGCCTCGCTCATGCGGTTCGGCACGAAGCACAGCCTGAACGGGAAAATCGGGAACAAATAGACAGGCAAACATGATTCAGGCCCATTCTGTGCGAGCGAGGAAATTGGAAGCAGCCGATTGCATGGGTTTCTTGAGGGGTGAATCCATCCGTGATCGCGTGACCTCCGCTTCGATGTTCAGGGTTCTAAACAAGTGTGCGTGACTGGGGCCCCCCGTGGGCCAAGTGTGTAAGGAAGCCTTCAGTTGCAGCACCAGCCCAGCGCAATTGGTTGCGTGTGGATGCTGTTCGAAAAACACCAGGGCTGTCGCCCTGTTCTCCACCACCCGGCTGAAGCGGAACCATGTGGTCAGAGGAATCCGGCGGACAACGCGTTCCTCAATGTCGCTGATATCTACAGCAATTAGCCCAAAACTACCATTTTGAATCAGGATGTCAGCGGCCTTGAATGCCTGTTCCAGTCGTTTGAGCCTGCCGTTCTCTCCGCATCGGACCCAATACAGCCGCGAGAAGTTCACGCCAGCGGCTTGAGCGCATGCGGGATAGAAGGAGTCGGTGGCATCCACCAGGGCACAGAAGTGTTCTTTTGTAGCTCCCGCCAACAAGGAGAGCAGGACAGTAGTTTTGCCGGAGGAACCCTCTGCCGGTCCGCAGATTTCACTCAGTGCGCCCTTGGGAACGCCGCCTGTGACGGCATCCATTTCTGCTATGCCGGTGGGGAGATACTCCTTTGGGGCTCGGTGCGGGATGCGAAGCGCAGTGGGAAATTTCCCTTCGAGGTGTGTACGCAGGAGTGCAAGAGAACTCATGGAAATATCCAGAAGAGCAGGAATGTATGTTTCGCTATTTATTCGCCTAGCGAGTTTGATTTTTAATCTGGCAGGCGGGTCTTGTCAAATTACCGCAAGGGATTGTGGTAATCGCGAGGGGGTACCGCAATTTTGCGAATACCCTAAAATCTAAACTGTAAGCAGTAGGAGGAATGGTGTCCAAGATCCTGATCGGCACATCCGGGTTTTCTTATCTTGACTGGAAGGGCATCGTGTATCCCGCAGACCTGAAAAAGAGAAAAATCCATGAATTGGAATATTTGTCTGAGTTCTTTGATTTTTGCGAGATCAATAATTCCTTTTACAGGCCTGTGAGTCCCGAAATCGCAAAAAAATGGTGCAAGTATGTTGCAGGAAGCAAAGATTTCCAGTTCACGGCCAAGCTGACGCAAGTCTTCACACATGCGCCGGGCACCGATAAAAGAAAGTCATCGTCGGTCGAAACCATTAAATACACAGCTCAGGACATTGAGGACGCGAAGAGGGGCTTTGATCCCATTGCAGCGGATGGAAGACTCGGAGCGCTGCTTCTGCAATTCCCGATTTCCTTCAAATACACGGAAGGCAATTGGGACCACCTCATAGACGTGCTGCACCTCTTCCGCGATTACCCAATGGCGGTGGAGGTTCGGCATAAGAGCTGGGCCGATCCGCTGGTGCTGAAAGCCTTGGAAGAAGAAAACGTGGCCTTCTGCAACATCGATCAAACCCGGCTGGGAGAAACGCTGGAGGGCACGGAATACGTGACCGCACCGCTTGCTTATTTACGTCTCCATGGTCGCAGCAAACAATGGTTCCAGGCCAAGGACCGCGATGAGCGATACGACTACAAATACTCGAAAGAAAAGCTGGAGAAAATCAAAACCAAGGTCCAGAACATGGCCGGCAAGGCAGAAAAGACCTTTGTTGCAGGAAACAATCATCCACGTGGGCAGGCGGCCGCCAACGCGGTTGAACTAAAAAGCCTGCTGGCAGGCAAGAAGGTCAAAGCCCCTGAACCGCTGGTAAGGACGTATCCCGAGCTTCAGGAATTTGCCCTTCCGGAAAGCATAAAGGCGCTGCTGGTTTCGCCGGAAACAAGCGAAAAAGCGGAGCTGGACGAACTGGAGAGGCGCAAGCTCTCGCTTTGAAGTCAGAATGTGAGCAACACGGTCCAGGCTATGCCGCCTGGAGAGCTATCGCATCCAATCAAGCACATGACGAGTGAATCGCAGGAACCGATCTGCATCAA
>CAYTQA010000292.1:0-4164 GCA_964439495.1 uncultured Terriglobales bacterium
TGCGTGACTATGAAATCATATTCAGCGGTGTGCGGTTTACAGGGGGAAGGTCAATCGATAGGGAGATTCTTGTCCTCCATGAAAGCGACCAGATCATCCTCATTTCCGTCTTTTTCGAGGATCTCACGGATCCCGCGCGTCATCTGGTAGTCTCCAGTTTTTTCTTTTCGCACAAAAATCGTATGCTTCATGTTGAGTCGCCCCGTTTTGTTCGTATTATCGTCAATCTTTTCATAAACAAAAATGATCACGTGATATCCAAGACCGTAGATTTTTTGACGAGCTGATCGGAATGGACCTGAAGATTGCGGCTGTTTGACGCTGGTGACTTTTATATCTACCTCAATACTTGGAATATCGATTCCGAGAGCTGAGTTCCCGCCGGCAAAGCTGTAAAGATTCATCAAGTGCGCGACAAACTTATGTTCTAAATAGGTGCCAACAGCTTTGCCGTCCGTTACACCGTATAACGAGGGTTCATCATGTGTACTCTCTTGAGCAGAAAAGGCGGCTGCTTCCGTTATTAAAGTCTCAATCGTGAGAGGAGGCTTTTGTGGAGGCATATTTGATTATCGCTCCTCGTATTATGCCACTACAAGGACTACCCTCCGTGGAAATCCTTTCCGCTATTTAGCTGTCTGCCACTCAAAAATTCAAACATTAATTGGCGGCGCTTCGGATTTCATCCTCTTATAGCAAGCATCCTCCTGATCAATGCCTATTCCTTTGGTAATTCACGGCCCTTGCCGAAACTCGGCTAAACTCTGGACAGAGCCACACTTATAAGCCAATGGACCATTCCATAGACCAGATTCGACGGAAGCTGGAAGAGGAGCGCGCGCGTTTTCGGGGCACACTGCCCGCGAATATCGCCGACCTCTGGCGCGGGTTTCGCGGACGCATCGCCGTCGCGCTCTCCGGGGGAGGGGCGCGCGGGGCTTACGAAGCCGGGACCCTGCTCGCCTTTCAGGATGCCGGGCTGCCCACGCACATCATCACTTCCACCTCAATCGGCAGCATCAATGCGGCATCGTATGCCGCCCATTCGAAGGGTTATGTGGGGAACGCGGAAGCGCTGCTCGAGTCCTGGTTCGACGTGGTCCCGACCGCCCTAGGAATCGACTGGTCGCGCTACATCGTCGTCCTCGCCGGACTTATCACCGCCAGCGCCGGTTTCGGCAATCTCATTCGCTACTGGATGTCCGAGAACGGCTACTCGATCCACCTGATCCTGCCGGCGGCCACATGGTTTTCCCTGGGAATGGCGGGGCTTTCCATCCTCTTTTTCTATTCTCAGCTCACCTATATCTATTACGTTGCGGCGGCGAAGATCGGGGGCCGCAAATGGAAACCCGAGCCGAGGAAGCTGACCTTCTCCGCCATTGGCAATGTCTGCGTCTGGGCGTTTATTGTGCTTTTCATCAATTACGCGCACCTTGATTTCTCTTCCGGCACGCTGGTCCACCTGCGCCCGCAGACCAAACTCCTTCTTGGAGGTGGGACGGCCTGCCTGCTGGGCTTATGGCTGGCGCTGCGAGACCGCTTCAGCCGCCTGAGCCACAGATTTCTGCGGCTGCCATTGCGCTCGGGACTCTTTCCCAACTTCGAACGCGCCCGTTTCCTGCGCGAGCAGATACCCCTTGAGGGCTTTCGCCGCTCTCCCATTCGCGTGGTCTTTACCGCTGCCGATGTGAATACCGGAGACGAGCGCTACTTCGTAAATGCGCCGCTCGAGCAAGTGGCTGCGGACCCCGGCGTGAACCGTAGTTTCGTTCAAGAGAAGATGCAGACCACCGACGACGTGATCCAGGCGGTGATCGCCTCTTCCGCGTATCCCATGCTCTACGAGGTCGTAAAGCTTAATGGCAGGCTCTTTACCGATGGCGGCATCGTTGCCGTGGAGCCTGTTCGTCCGGCGATTCGCCTGGGCGCGGACGTGCTCTTCCTCGTCATGGTGCAGCCGCTGAAGCAGGAGCCCGCCCCGGTGCAGACATTTCTCGATGTCGCGATGCACACCTTCGACATCCTCATGTCGCAAAATCTGAGGACGGACTTGGAGATGCTGAAGAATGCCAACGGCGTTTGCGTGGAGCACGCCGCCAAACTGGGCGTCCGGCCGGAAGAGGTGCAGCTCGATGTCGGAGGACGGGGCTACCGCTATGTAAAGTCATTCACTATCCGTCCATCGTCGATGTTGAATGCCACTTTATTGGATTTCGATGGAACTCTCGTTGCCCCGGACATCCTGCGGGGTTACATCGACGGCGAAAAGGCCATTCATGAATTCCTGGCCTATGTCTCCCAACAACCGGAGTTCACCCCTAAATATCTCCTTCGCCTGCACGCCGAAGAGGTACGCCAAACTGCGACACGATCCAGCTAAGGGCAAGCAAGTCGGCTTGCCCCAGGGGCGAGAAAAGACCTGGTAACCTGCCGAAGTGACTTTAAAATCATTGACATGCCATTGACACAGCTCGGACATACCTTCTAACATTTTATGCCTGATGAGGTAGGCCTCTTTATGAGACTTGCGGCTTGGCTTTTATTATTAACCGTTCCTTCAACCCTTCTTATGGCGGATTCCAATGGAGCGATGCTGATCGGCTCCGGCGCGGTCCAGATCAATGGTGAATTGGGACCGCACTCTTCCACCGTCTTCAATGGAGACAAAATTCAGACGTCCGCCGATGCTTCCGCTCTGATCAAGTCCCCGAATGCCATGCTTTCCATCGGCAGCGGGTCCGCGATCACCTATGAAGGAAGCTCCATCAACTTTGAACGCGGCACGGTCATCGTGGATACCCCCAAGGGGATGAGCGCGCGTTTCGGGGACCTCACGATCTCTTCCAACTCCGACAAGCCGGTAAAATTTGAATTGGTGAATGCGGACGGCGCCGAGAAGGTCGTGGTCTTATCGGGAGCGGTAAAGATCAGCGATGGCGCTCATTTGGCCAAGCTCAATGCCGGGCAGGCCATGGTTCGCATGGCTTACGAAACGTCCAATGATAAGTCGGCGGAAGACCTGGACAGCGACGGTCCGCAACATCGCAATGCGAATGCGCAGACCATCGGAGACGAAAGCGGTCCTGTGGCCAGCAATATTCCGGGATGGACGCTTGTACTCGTGACTTTTGCTCCGATTGCCGCGATTGGCGCAATTGGCGTAGCTGGCGGCTTCAACACAATTTCCACGGTCAGTCCTTCTACGGTGCATTGATCCAGTCCTGGCCTGTATGTGAAATCGCGCTCCGGACAATTTCCGAGCGCGATTTTTTGTGTGCGGCCCTTAGTTCCATACAATTATCCCCCGCAATCTTCGCCCCAGGACTGGTCCTTCATGGTTGATATCCACTGCCACATTCTGCCCATGGTTGATGATGGGGCTAAGTCCTGGGAAATCTCCGATCGAATGTGCCAGATTGCGTTGAAGGACGGAATCACCCATATTGTCGCCACTCCTCACGCCAACCCGCACTTTGAATACAATCGTGAACGGCTTTCCGGGACCCTGGCGGAACTCCAGAGAAGGATGAAAGGCAGGCTGCGCTTCAGCCTGGGCTGCGATTTCCATCTTTCGTATGAAAACCTGGAGCAATTGTTTGCCGCCCCGGAACGGTTCCTGATTGAAGGGACGAAATATCTGCTCGTCGAACTGAATGATTTCGCCCTGCCTCCAAACTTCGAGCATCTGCTGTTTCGCATGCAGGCCGAATTGCATGTCCGTCCGATCCTGAGCCATCCCGAGCGCCACCCGATTCTGCAGCGCCATCCGGAATCAGTCTTTCCATGGATCGAGGCGGGATGCCTGATTCAAGTGACGGCAAATTCGCTGACCGGACATTGGGGACGGCACGCGCGGGATGTGGCGTTCTGGCTGCTGCAACGCAATGCCCTCCACCTGGTGGCGAGCGACGCCCATGACGCCCATCATCGCCCTCCAGTCCTTTCCGAGGCCCGCGATCTGCTCGCGGAAGCGGTGGGAGGAGAGGCCGCACAGGTCTTCGTTGAAGATCATCCGCGCGCAATCGTGGAAGGACGGGAGATCTCCCCCACTCCTTTATCGCCGCGCTAGGGATTAGGTATTTCGTGGGCAGGTGAAGAATCCGATCCACGATCCAGGGAACTGACGAGGGCCACGGCATTCGCGGCCCTTGCTTCCTCGGT
>CAYTQA010000293.1:0-4135 GCA_964439495.1 uncultured Terriglobales bacterium
TGGAATTGTGGGGCGCGGCTGAGGTAATTTGTCTTATACGCTTATAGAATCCAAGCGGGAAAGATAATGCCTCGATGATGAGCACCCAAGTGCAGGACCTTCAGGGAAAACGAATTGCACTGCTCGAAGCGCGCATGAGCAGCGAGCTTGCGGAGCTGGTGCGGCGGCGCGGCGGGAAGCCTTACAGCGTGCCCGCGGTCCGGGAACATGCGTTGAATGCCGGGCCGCAGGTGAGCGGCATCCTGGACCAGCTCAGGAACGGTTCGATCCACATGGCGATTTTTCAGACGAGGGTCGGCGCGGACGCATTTTTCGCCGAAGCTGAAAAATTAGGCCGGTTGCCGGAATTGATCTCCTCTCTCAATTCCATAACCACTCTCTGTCGCGGGCCCAAACCGACTGCGGCATTGAAGGCAAGGAGCGTGAAAGTCACCATGAATGTGCCCGAGCCATATACCACCAAAGAAATCCTGGAGACGGTCAATTCCATCGATCTGGATCACCAGCGCATTTTGATCATCCATTATGGAGAGCCGAACCGGGTACTGTCAGAGGCATTGCGCGAGCGGGTGGAGCTTGTGGAATTGTGTCTTTATGAATGGCTGCTTCCCGAAGACACAGGGCCGCTGAAGCTACTCGTCGAGGAAATCATTGCGGGCCAGGTGGACGCGATTGTCTTTACCAGCCAGATCCAGATAAGGCATTTATTCGAGGTCGCCGCCGACTGCGGGAAATCGGTGGAGCTGGTGCATGCGCTGCAAGGGATCATTGTGGCGGCGGTGGGCCCAACCTGCGCCGCTACCTCGGAAAGCTTTGGAGTGAAGCCGAATGTGGTCCCCGAACATCCGAAAATGGGGCCGCTGGTTTCGGCGCTTACGAAATATATGAATGATACTTTGCATTAACCCGATCGTGCGCATGGGCAGTGAAAAGCGGCTGCATAGCTGATCGCTGAAAAAACGATGGCCACCATTTCAGATCAAGCCCGCTGCGCCATTCCGGCATAAGCTGCTGCCTGGGGTTTAGCGGTAGCAATCGCCATCCCGAGACACGCCGCGATGAAGATCTCCGCGATCACCGGGCCCAGAAAGAAATAAGTGTATGAGTTCACTGCCAACGCGGCATAGGCAAGCAAAAACGTAACCAGAATTGGACGCAGCCGCTGCGCGTCCGTACAGGCCAGCGAGCCCAGTTGCCAGAAGAGGACCGCCTCGGCCGTAAGCGATATCGTGGCCCCCAGTCCGAGCCCGTGGTAGAAATCCCAAAAGCTCCGCATGTGACCCATCAGCAGAAACTGATTCATCTTCATCGCCTCTACGGCAGCGCTGGCGGGGCCTGGTCCCGGCTTGCCAAAGACCCCGCCTATGGTGTGCAGCACCGCGTGAATGAACGTCAACACCGCTGCGATGCGAAGAAAAAGAACGGGTTTCCTCATGATCTGCCTCCTCTGTGTGCCTTTTTTATTTTGTCCTACGCGCCCTGCCCGTTTGCTGTACTCCAACTCGACAAGAATTCAGTCTTTGTGCGGATGCACCTCGATGTAATCCAGGGGCGCGTTTTCAGCGCCTTCCGCTACCCCTTCTATGCGGACCTGGTCCCCCGGGCGAAGCGCCACTCCTGTAATCTCGCGCCGCGTGGAAGAGGAGCCGTCGATCTTGCTGGTGGGCAAGTGATCGCTGGCGCTCCACTCATCGACGAGCTGCTCCGCGATAAATACCTTGAATTGTGAGACGCCGTTGTTCTGGTCGAAATATTGTACATACAAGTCATACCAGCCGGGCACTCCTTCATAGCGGAAGCTGGCCGCACATTGGCGGTCGGGGGCCACGCACTCTACTGCATGGCCTCCGGAGGCGGCCTCCCAGGGCACAACTTCCACAACCCGATAGCCTTCCAGCTTCATGGCCTCCGCTTCGATGCGGCCGGGGAACCGTCCGGCGCGGCCTTTCTCGTCGGGGATGCCGGAGATATTCAGAAACCAGTTGCAGACGGCATCGCGCCACACCTGGGCATGTCCCGCCTGATACTGCAATTGCGCCAGGACCTCGGCATATCGCTCTTCATCGATTCTTCCCTTGAGGTGCTTCCATTGCGCCACATATTTTTCCACGGTCTCCGCTCCTTCATAGTGAGAGTCATAGAGAGATTGGATCACCGTCTTGCCGGAGTGGAGCCTGTAGGTATAAGGAACGTGGTGCATAAATAAAAGCAAATCGTCAGGACAGCTTGCAAGCGATTCGTACACGGCTGCCACCGCTGGACGATATTGCCCGATAAAGCCGGTGCCGGTCGCGACGGTGCGGTCCATGCCAACGCCTTTCTGGTCGGCGCGGTGCCACTGTCCCCAGCCGTTGCGCTCGGATGATTCGATTGCCGGACCGTAGTGATTGCCGGTAATGTCGGTCAGGGTTTGCAAGCCGAATGGACCCGTATAGTTCTCATAGGTGCGCCAGGAGGTGAGCAACATGTCCGTGATCGTGCCCACGACAAGCGGGTCATGGCCGAAGGAGAGCTTCGTCCACTCTTCGGCGATCTGCCTTGCGCTCAACTCCGGGTCCCATGCCAATCGTCCAAAGCCGTAGAGATTTGCCTGAGAGAGCTGATTGCCTGACCAGTTGAGATCAAGCCCCACATTGGCGACGCCGACGAAGCCGCCCAGAGGCCGATGGAATGTTTTGCCGGCGACCAACTCTTTCACGGTGCTTCCCGGGTCCCGCGCGCGCATGTCGAAATCCAGCGTCTCCTTCCACATGGGGACCAGGAAGCAGAGGTGCCGGGCTTGCCCCATGTACTCCTGCGTGATTTGCAGCTCGATCGCCTGATTGGTTTTTTCGAGAGCGCCAAACAGCGGCGAGGCCGGCTCACGCACCTGAAAATCAATGGGTCCATTCTTGATTTGAAGAACGACGTTGTCCTCGAATCGTCCATCCAGTCCGGAGAAGTTGTCGTATGCGGCCTTGGCGCGATCGTTTTTCAAATTGCGCCAATCCATGTGGTGGTCATAAACGAAGCCGCGATAAAGAAGCAGGCCGTCATGCGGCTTGAGCGCGCGAGCGATTACGTTGGCTGCGTCCGCGTGTGTGCGTCCATAGGCAGAGGGGCCCAAACGGCCTTCGGAATCGGCCTTCAACACGAAACCGCCAAAGTCCGGAATCGAGCTGTAGATTTCGTCCACTTTGGTTTGCCACCACCGCGCGACCCGCGAATCCAGGGGATCGAATGTATCCAGGCCACCGATCTTCTGGGGGCTGCTGAAATCGATGGAGACCGAAAGCCTGACTCCCCAGGGACGGAATGCTTCGGCGATGCGGGCCAATTGCGGCAGAAATCCGGCGGTGATCAGGCGAGGATCGGCATTGACGTTGTTGATGGTGCAGCCGTTGATTCCCAGCGATGCCAGCAGGCGGGCATAGTCTCGAATGCGGCCCATATCGCCGCGAACAGCGTCTTTTTCAAAAAAGATGGAGGCCCCGCCGTAGCCTCGTTCGATGGTCCCATTGAGGTTGTCCCACTGGTTGACCCAGCGAATCGGCGCGTAGGGAGTTTGCCGTTCATCGAGATCGCGGACAGATTCATGCAGCGCGATCTTTCGCAGCAACGCAAATGTGCCGTACAGCACGCCACGATCGTTGGGCGCGGTAATGACAAGATAGCGAAAGCCACCAGAGGCAATGCTCTTGAGCCAGTATCCATCTTCCCCGATCTCCGCGCCCGGAGTGAGTGTTAACGATGGATTGGCCTGGCGAATGGCGGGAAGGGTCCCGAGGATGATGGCATTCTCCCGGGGAAGACGGGATTCGATACGCTCGGTCCGACCTATCATGCCTTGAATGCCGCGGAGCAGCTCCTGCCGCGCCGCCTGGAGTACCACAGAATCGCCATAAGTCACTACTGCGGCGGGAAGCGTGTCGTATTGCTGAAGAATCGCGCTGTCCTCGATTGCGGGATAACGCAGCCATGCGTCATAACCGGTTTCAGCGCCTGCCCTGGCGGGCATGCACGTGAAAGCGATTATGAGGGCGCAATGCCAAATCCACGCGGGTATTATCCGCAGCATTCTCGGTTCGTTTACTTCCACACGGTTTTTATCGTACGCTGAGGTTCGTGGCGTTCAGGTCCACTGAATTGCCGCCCA
>CAYTQA010000294.1:0-4117 GCA_964439495.1 uncultured Terriglobales bacterium
AAATAATTCAAATTTATAATTGTTCTTTCATAATAAATTATATTTATTATATAACCCAGGTTTTGTACCGGAGGAGGGCGCAAATGGACCTGTTTCAGCTGGAAACCTTTCTGGCGGTGGCGGAGACCAAGAGTTTTTCCCGCGCTGCGGAGAAGATGCGGCGCACACAGCCGGCCATCAGCCAGGCGATACGCAAGCTGGAAGTGGAGTTGGGCGAGGCGCTCTTTGACCGCTCCTCGCGCGATGGCAGCCTCACTGATGCCGGTACCCTGCTGGTCGAATATGCCGAAAAGCTGCTCAACCTGCGCGACGAGGCCACCGGCGCCATTGCCGAACTGCAACAGTTGCATTCGGGAAAGCTGAGCATCGCCGCCAACGAATTCACCACCATGTATCTGCTTCGGGTGCTGGAGCAGTTCCGGCGGCAGTCGCCGATGATCAAGGTGGCGGTGCAGCGCTCGCTGGCCTCCCAGATCGCGCAGGAGGTCCAAAACCATAAGGTGGAACTGGGGGTGCTTTCCTTCCGTCCGGAGATGCCGGGGCTGCGCTCGATAGCGGTTTATAAGGATGAACTGGCGTTCGTCGTGCATCCGCGGCATCCGCTGGCCTCGGCCAAGGAGGCGCAGATCCATCAGCTTGGGGCCGAGTCCTTCGTCGCCCATAACGTTCCTTCCCCTTATCGCGCCAAGGTACTGGAGGCCTTCCGCAAGCACAAAACGCCGCTCAACATGCAGGTGGAGTTGCCGACGATCGAGGCCATCAAGAAGTTCGTGGGCACGGGAAATGGAGTGGCCCTGGTCCCCAGCATCTGCATTGAGGCGGAACTGAAGCGCAACGAGTTGGTCCATATTCCGGTCCGGGAGCTTAAGTTTGAACGGAAGCTCCGCCTGATTTATCGCAGAAACTCAAATCTCTCCCATGCGGCGCGGGCCTTCCTGAAGCTGGCGGAGGCCACGGCAATGGAAAGAAAAGGGCGCTATCTCTTCGAGAAGGAGTAGGCGCGATTTGCAAAGCACGGAGCTTCGCAAACTGAGCCTGCTATACCGGCAGGCGGTCTGCTTGATCTCATCTTCTTCCCGGGATGACTCACCTGGATCTTTGGCATGTTAGACTCCAGCGGAGGCCGCCATAAACCGGCGCTTCCTTCCACGCAAAAACGCGCACCTGCGGGAGATGATGACCGAATCGAAACAGCAAATCTGGCTGATGCGCCATGGAGAGACCGAGTGGAGCAAATCCGGCGCGCACACCGGCCGCACCGACCTGCCGCTTACCCCTGAAGGCGAAAAAAGCGCATTGGCGCTGCGCGAGCGACTGGCCGGACGCCAGTTTGCCCTGGTGCTGACCAGCCCGATGCGGCGCGCGCTCGATACCTGCCGCCTTGCCGGCTATGGCGAGGTCGCGCAAATCACTGACGATTTGCGTGAATGGGATTATGGCGGGTACGAAGGGCTCTCCACGCCGCAAATCCGGCAGCGGCGCCCGGATTGGAATCTCTGGAAGGATGGAGTGGTCGACGGCGAAACCGTGCAGCAGGTGGGGACGCGAGCGCGGCGGGTGGTACGCCGGGTCCTCTCCACCCATGGCGATGTTGCAATCTTCGCCCACGGACACATCCTGCGCATCCTCGCCGCAATCTGGCTTGGCCTTCCCGCCCATGACGGGCGCCTCTTCGCGCTGGGCACCGGCACGATCAGCGTCCTCGGCTATGAGCGTGAGACAGCCGTGATTCAGCAATGGAATTGCTGATCGCACGTATGCGACACAAGCAAACTGGCCCGAATTAATTCATCGTCCTTAAAAGGATGGATCGAGCAGGGTGGTGATACTGGAGGCGCCGATGGGATGTCCGTCGCGGCCCATGATGGGAGAGATGTGCATGCGTACGCGCAGGGATTTTCCGGTTTTGGAAAAGCGCACGGTGTCAAATGGGGCGATCGGGATTCCAGCTCGGATTTTGTCGAGTACCTCGCCTATTTCCGTTTCGGAGGCCTTGCCGATGATCTCTGTGAGAGGGTGGCCTATGGTTTCAGCGGGGGAATATCCGTACAACTCCGCCGCGGCGCGGTTCCAGATGGTGATGACGCCACGAAGGTCAATCGCGGTAATGGGAAACTGCGAGGATTCGGCGAAGCCCAGGACGTGCTGGGCCACCTCATGAAGCTGACGCACGCGCGCGATGGTCGCGCTCAGGTCTTCGCTGGAAGACGCTTCCAGATCGGACTCTCGCAAGACCAGCATGGTTTGCACCAGCGATTCCATGCGGCCCAGAAGCTCCTGCGCCAGAGAGAGGTAGGCCTGCAACTGCTCCTCGGCGGGCCCGCGCTGCACCAGATATAAAGTGTTCCGCAGCGCCTGCAACGGATTATTGATCTGATGGGCGAGCTCCTGCGCCAGCCGGCTGAGCGTGGAGAGCCGTTTGGCTTCGGCCAGCTCCTGCTCCGCCTTCCGCTCGGCCGTAATATCGCGGCTGATCACGATCACAAACTCTACATCTTGATCGGGCCCGAACTGGGGCGTCATGCGGCATTGGTAATGCTTGCGGCCCCATGGGCCATCGAATTCAAGCTCGCAGGTGGCGCCCACGCGAGTGGAAAAAACCTGGCGAAGATTGCCTTCAACTTTTTCGGAGACAAACTCCGTGTGGCCCAGGTCGCGCATGGTCCTGCCAATAAAATCGTTGACCGGGCGATTGTTGGCGCGCCCGGTGGCGGCATTCACATAAACGTGGCGCAGGTTGCGGTCGAAGAGGGCGACCGCGTCGGAGGCGTTGTCCAGAAGAGACTTCAACGAAACCAACTCGTCGCCGGCGGCGGATTGGTTCGCAATCATCTTCGGTGATGATGATGAGGAGGAGGTCATGCCTGAGCTCGATGCTTCATTGTAACTACAAAGAAGATACTCCGGTACAGAAATACTCGATGGCCTGGATTATGGATTTATCGAATTCAAAAAGATAAACATTTACTTTGTGCTCATCAATTTGCATTCATCAATCAGAGTATACGAGCTGGGGTCGCAAATGGTTTATGCGAGGTGGGGTCCGGTGGATTGGATTATTGGATGAGGCGCCTTATGACTCAAAAGTATTAAGGTCTCGCGAAATGCGCGACGCAGGGTTCAGGAAAGCGAGCGATTATGCGGCGGACGCTCCGGGAACCACCTCGACCAGGTCGTGGACCCGGTCCACAATAAAGTCCAGGAAGTGCGCCACATGATGCTCGGGAACAGGCCGGTGCGGAAGATCGATGGGCACAAAGTATGTCCCTGGCTGGAGCTCTTCGCGGGCGGCGGCCGCCGTGGACATTAATTTCAATTTATATTCCTTCATGGGGGACCTCTCAATCAAAACAACGTATGAGTCATTAGTTGTCCAAGCCTCTCCGCGCGTTGCCAGCAGCATGGACCGGGAATGGTTACTATAGTTATCCGTTAAGTTAAGCCGTAATTGTAAGTTCCTGAATGTAAGTTGCTGCTTTAAGTTGCCGGTCTCGCGGTCCCTAAAGTTCATGGCTTCAGCAGCGCCGCCTGAACGGAATCGAACATGCTCACTGAAACTTGCAAGGCACGGCATTGCCGTGCCTTGCTTTCAGATCAATACCGAATTACGAGCATCCGCTGGTGCTTCCGCAACTCATGCAGCGGTAGCAACTGCCGTTCCGCGTCATGATCGCCCCACAGACGTGGCACGAAGGCGCGTCGCCCATATCGACGAATTCCTTCATCGCATCCGAGGCATGGTAAACGCCGCGGTCTTTGGGAAAGGCCCCTTCCAGCTTCAGGCTTCGACTCTCCAGTTGCGAGGCTGGATCGCTGGGCAAGCCGCCCTGCGGGGCGCGCGTCCTGCCCATGCCCTGCTGGGTCTCTTCCAGTGAGGTCTCAATCGCGGGGGTGGAGGCCTGCGAGGCGCCGCCCTGGATGCGAGTATGCAGTCCCTGGAAGAGCTCCTGCTGCTGCGGAGTGAGGAAGCGCAGTTCAAGCCAGCGGAAGATGTAATCCATGATGGACTTGGCGAAGCCGATGCTGGAGTTGCTGGTCCAGCCGCTGGGTTCGAAGCGGGTGTGCGCGAACTTCTCGCACAGCACCTTGAGCGGCACGCCATGCTGCAGCGAGAGCG
>CAYTQA010000295.1:0-4113 GCA_964439495.1 uncultured Terriglobales bacterium
CGAACACACCGGAGCTGGGGAAGACCCAACTCCCGCCGGTTTTGAAGACCGGGAGGATCACCGGACCCCATGCGCTTCCGCACTGGTTGAAAGAGTGACGCCGGCCCGCCTGGATTTTTGTCGCGAGCCAGCGCACAGATCAGATTATCAGATGGAAATTATGGTCCGTCTGGAGGGGAGTCATGCAGGGGCTGAAGCCCGCGAATAAAGGTCACTTGCGGCAGGAGTAAACTCCTGCCCTTTTACGTTGCGTGTTTTATTGAGATGTTCGAGCCAAAGAATTAAAAAGGTCAGTTGCGGCAGGAGTAAACTCCTGCCCTTTTAGTTGCGTGTTTTATTGGGATGTTCGAGCCAAAGAATTAAATAAGTGTGATCCTGTCCGAATATAAGGACACGCCTGTTCTGAGCGGAATCGGAAGTGCAGCGCGAGAGAATCCCAGGACGTAATAGCCTGCCCTGAGCGCAGTTG
Organism: uncultured Terriglobales bacterium; assembly: GCA_964439495.1. GTDB lineage: Bacteria > Acidobacteriota > Terriglobia > Terriglobales > Acidobacteriaceae > CAYTQA01. The sequence goes on from CAYTQA010000295.1 coordinate 470, forward strand.
AAGCTGAGGACCTCGAAACGTAACAGGGCATGGCTTCCAGCCGTGCCGAAAAAGCGATCTATAACTTCGGGCTTTCAGCCCCTGTCCGTCCTTCCAATCAAAGCGGCAGCCCGAAGAAACTTTCAATGATCCAACGACGTATCAGGGCTTGAAAGAAGACGCAGCCGCACCAAGTGCCCTGCTGCGCGTAATACAAAGCGGCCGAAGGAACTACCAGACCTAACAGGGCATGGCTTCCAGCCGTGCCGAAAAAGCGATCTATAACTCAGGGGCTTTCAGCCCCAGAACAAAACCGCCCTTCGTCTCCCCCGCTATGAAAAAAGAATCCCGCAGGGGAGCACGAAGAGCGCACAAAGATGGGCCTAAAAACTAACCTACTTTTTTGGCCGCCGATTCCAGCTTCTTCTTGCTGAAATACCAGTCCTTCACTTCCAGGCCGTTGGTGCTGGCGACGCGCTTTTCGGCGTCCTGTTGCGTGGCCGGGGCGGCGATGATGACCGAGTCTCCCGGACGCCAGTTGGCGGGAGTGGCGCAGGCGTTGGAGTCCGCGGTTTGCAGCGCGTCAAAGACGCGGAGGATTTCGTCGATGTTGCGGCCCAGGGAGAGCGGGTAATACAGCAGCGCGCGAATCACGCCCTTGGGGTCGATAAAGAAGACGGCGCGGACGGTGGCCGTATCGCTCACCGCTTCATGCACCATGCCAAAAGCGGAGGCGACCTTCTGGTCGAGGTCGGCGATCACCGGGAAGGTGACCTTCACGTTGAAGTTATGCTCGATATTGCGCACCCAAGCGATATGGGAATAGACGCTGTCAATGGAAACGCCGATCAACTGCACATTGCGTTTTTCGAATTCCGCGGAGTTGCGCGCGAACTCCACGAACTCCGTGGTGCAGACCGGGGTAAAGTCGGCGGGGTGCGAGAAGAGCAGGACCCACTTGCCTTTGGAAGTGTAGTCGCTGATCTTGATGACTCCATGCGTGGATTTGGCCTGCACGTCGGGCGCGGGCTCATTGATGCGTGGAATATGGGTTTGTACTTCGGTGCTCATTGATATTCTCCTCAAAATTTTCCTGGCGAAGCTCGCGTTCGGGCCAAAGCAAAAACCCACCCGCTTGCGACGCTGGGTGGGTTTAAACTTAGAAACGCTTAAAATCTCGAATTACCCACACCTCGGCGCCATTGCCATACACATACAACAACATGCGCCATTGAGGGTGGTCATAATAGGTCTTTGCCCTTAGAGTTACTGTACATATAGATTCAACAACAGACGCATGGAAAAATCAACCCCTTTATCGTTTTCCGGCGCAAAACGGCGTCTTCCCTACACTGTCCTGGACGTCTTTACGCGCACCCCGCTGGAGGGCAATCCGCTGGCGGTGGTCCCCGATGCGCGTGGCCTTTCCGACGCCGAGATGCAGGCGCTGGCGCGCGAAACCAACCTCTCGGAGACAACATTTGTCTTTCCCCGCGACCCGCAAACCGAACGCGAGCGGGGAGTGAAGGTCCGCATCTTCACGGTTACGGAGGAGCTGGAATTTGCCGGCCATCCTACCCTGGGAACGGCGATGGCGCTGCGCTCCCTGCGTCCGGAGGCATACGCGGAGCAGATTGTGCTGGAGCTTCCGGTGGGGAAGGTGCCGGTCACATTCACCATCACGGAGGGCGACCCATTGCCGTTTGGCGAGATGCGGCAGCGCGATCCTGTGGTGGGCTCCGTGCACAGCCGCGAAGAGGTGGCGCGGGCCACCGGACTTGGGCTGCAGGACTTCGATCCCGAACTGCCCATCCAGACTTTCTCCACCGGAATGGCCTTTGCCATCGTCCCGCTGCGCTCGTTGCGGGTGGTCCGCGCGCTGAATTGCTCCTGGAAGAACATGGCGCAATATGCGGAGCGCACCGACGCCAAATTTTTATATTTCGTGAGCCGGGAAACGGTCTCCCCGGAGGCGCGGCTGCATGCGCGCATGATTTTCTATAACGGCGAGGACCCGGCCACCGGCTCCGCCGCCGGATGCGCCGCAGCGTGGATGGTTGCGCACGGCGTCGCTGCCTCGGAGGAACAAGTGATGATCGAACAGGGCATGCAGATGAAGCGCCCGAGCCGGATTTTTACGCGCGCCGCCCGCGATAGAGAAAAAATTCACAACGTTCGCGTGGGCGGTCACGCGGTAGAGGTTGCCCGGGGCGAAATATTCTTCTGAAAAAATCCGGCAGCGCAGAAGGCGTCCTGTTTTCCACCTTCGTCCACAAGCAATCTGGGTTTTTGCAATCAAATCGTCCATGAATGCGCTTTACATTTCCCCCATCTCTTCGTAGGATTCCTTTCACGTTTCGTTTTTCAAAACGAAGCGAAAACGTTTCGCCCTTAACTTTTTTACAACTGAATCCAGAACTGCTCCGGACAGCCCCCTGAACGGAACAGGGCATTTTTTCGTCTCGAATCCGTGAATGGATTTGGGCCTGCCCTGTCCGATTTGAGCTTGTCCGTGGCGCAGTCCTTTTTACGTCTCCGCGCCGCGGAGCGCTGGCCGGTTTTTGTGCCGGATGGGACTACATGCGACCAAAAAAGACGATCCTTTGCATTGACGATAACGAACAATCGCTTTCCATTCGCAAGTTCATGCTGGAGACCCGGGGGTACCGGGTGATTATTAGCCACAACGCCCGCGAGGCGCTGCATCTGTTCGAGCAGGGCGGAATCGACCTGGTTTTGAGCGATCTGGTGATGCCCGACATGGATGGAGCGGAGCTGGTCCGCCGCATCAAGGAGCTTTCGCCGGAGACCCCGGCCATCCTGTTCAGCGGAAAGATCAAGATGTATGACAAAGATACCTGCGCCGATATTTTCTTTCCCAAGGGCGCGTATGCTCCCGTCGAACTTCTCGAACGCATTCGCCTTCTTCTGGTGAAGAAGCGCGGTCCCAAGAGAAGCGCGAGCACGGGCCAGAACATCCAGTCTCGTGCTTCCTGAGACGCTAAAGATCCAGCACATGCAAATCTTCCGGCAGCTCAAGCGGCGCTTTGCTTCGTGTAAACTTTGAAGCAGACATGACAGCGATTATCCAAGCGGAGAACCTGGCAAAGACTTATCGCGTGGGCAAGGTTAATGTCCCGGCGCTGCGTGGGGTCAGCTTTGAGGTGGAGCGCGGAGAATTTGTAAGCATCGTCGGTCCTTCGGGAAGCGGGAAGTCCACGCTGTTTTACCTGCTGGGAGGACTTACCCGCGCCACCAGCGGCAAAGTCATCATTGATGGCGAGGATTTTGCGCAGCTCTCCGATGCCGAGCGCACCCGCCTGCGCAAAAGCAAGATCGGCTTCGTCTTTCAAAAGTTCAATCTTCTGCCGACCTTGAATGCGCTGGGCAATATCGAGATCGCGAACGATATCGCGCGGGGCAATGGCCATCTGGACCGCGATTACCTGAATCGGATTGCCGGGCTGCTGGGGATCTCCAAGCGTCTGCATCACCGGCCCAGCGAGCTTTCGGGCGGCGAGCAGCAGCGGGTGGCGCTGGCCCGCGCCCTGCTGAACCGGCCGGCCATTGTCCTGGCCGACGAGCCTACCGGAAACCTCGATACCAAGAATTCCGAGATTGTGCTGAAGATGCTGCGGCAGTCGAACAAGGAGCTGGGACAAACC
>CAYTQA010000296.1:0-4021 GCA_964439495.1 uncultured Terriglobales bacterium
CCTGACGTAAGCGCCACCGGCATCAACGGAATGGCCACGACCGCCGACAGCACTCACCTGATCTTCACCAACGGCCAACAAAACCAGGTGATATCGACTTTGATCAGCAGCACCAGGAATGAGTCTGCTGTCTCCAGCGGAGGATCATTTGCGCAGGATGTGGCCATCGATCCCAGCGGACACTGGGCGGCCGTGACCAACTATCAATCGAGCAGCGTGGCCATCTTCGCCATTGGAGCTGGGGACACTCTGGCGCCCACAGGCACACCGGCCAACACGCCGGGCCATTCGTCTCAGGTAGCGTTCTCGCGTTCGGGGACCTACGTGTTCGTCACCACCGACGCTGGGACCCTGGTATTCTCCTTCAACCAGAACACCGGCGCCCTGAGTCCGCTGAACGCCTCCAACCCATCGCCAGGAGGCGGGCCCATTACGACGATGTGACGTAACAATGGCTGAGATAAGTTCCTCGCGCAATTGACTCCTTGATTCGAGTGTTGCGCGGCGAGGAATCGAGCTACCTGCAAATTCGACGATATTTTTTATGATTAGCCGGGAATTGACTACATCTCGGTCCGGGGCTTGGAGGGCGGGATCTGGGTTTCCGCGCCTTGCCCTTCTTCGCTGCGGACCGCCGCTTCCGCGGCCTGAAAGCCGATCTTGGAATGGGTGCCGTCGCAAAACGGCTTTTTGACCGACGCGCCACAACGGCAGAGCGAAATTGCGGGCTTGCCGGTCAGGTCCCATTCATGTCCATCCGCATCCACTAGTTTGATTGGGCCCTCCACGCGATAAGGACCGTTGGGACGAACCGTAATCTTCACTTCCGCCATTTTTTCATTCTCGCTTTCGATTCAAGAGATTCAAATACCGAGTATATCCCGAAGAAACAGTGAGCAGGCAAAGCGTGGCGCAAAGAGCATCCGCGCTGTGCGAGGTTATTTTCTGAATGCCACATTGATCATCAGCTTTTCGCCTTCAACGTCCATCACATTGCAGAAGGTGCGGTCGCCGTGGCGGGTAAAGTCCAGGCCAACCCGGCTTTTGCCGATCTGCAGATTGCGCAGGTGCAGTTCATCCAGAAACTCCGGCAATTGCGGATTTACGATCGTCAACTCCTTGCGCGGGGCACTGGGACGAATACCGAGAACGGAGGTCAATAAAAGGAAGAACGTTCCCGAGGCCCACGCCTGCGGAGAACAGGAGACGGGATAATGCACCGGCTCATCGTGCTCGCGACGCTGCACCCCGCAAAACAGCTCCGGCAACCGGTAATCGCGAAAATTCAGCGCCGTGTGATAGAGCGAGGTAAAGATTGTATTCACCTCTTCCCTATAGCCATAGAGGGCCATGCCGTGCGCGGTGAGCGAATTATCGTGCGGCCAAACCGATCCGCGATGATAGCTTAAAGGATTAAAAATCCCTTCATCGCGGCTCATGGTACGCCATCCCCATCCGGAATATACGTCGTCGCGCATGAAGCGCTCAATCAGCATGCGCGCCCGGTCCTTATTCACCACGCGAGTAAAGAGCAGGTGACCGGGGTTGGAAGAGATCGCCCGAAGCTGCCGTTTATCGCAATCCAGGGCCATGGCATAGAAAGCCTCGTCGGCCATCCAGAAGGACTTCTCGATGCGGCGGGAAAGCTCCTGGGCGCGGCGCTTCAGATCGTCGGCGCGCTCCGATTCCCCGAACTGGCGCAATAACTGGGACATGCGGTACTGCGCCTCGTAGACATAGCCCTGCACTTCCACCAAGGCAATCGGAGGCTTGGCCACGCTGCCATCGCGATGCATGTTCGCGTCCCATGAATCCTTCCAGCCCTGGTTGGTAAGTCCCTTGGAGGAGCGCCGCTTATATTCGATAAAGCCATCGCCATCGAGATCGCCATAATTCTCGATCCAGTCCAGGGCCTTCAACGCCGCCGGCAGCAGCTCCTGGATAAGCTCCTCATCCGCGGTCCAGTTAAAGGTTTCGCTCAACAGGATCAGGAAGAGCGGGGTGGCGTCGATGGAGCCATAGTAAGGACCGAAGGGCATCTCGCCGGAGCGCGTCATCTCTCCAGTGCGATACTCATGCAGGATTTTTCCAGGCTCTTCGTCACGCCAGTCATTCACCGCTTTTCCCTGATAGCGGGCCAGGACGCGCATGGTGTCCTTTGCCAGTTGCGGATTCAGCAGCAGCGACTGATAAGCGGCGATGATGGAATCCCGGCCAAACATGGTGGCAAACCAGGGGATACCAGCGGCGATGATGTGCTCCTTGCCGTTCGGGATTTGCAGGGCGTGAAAGTCGCCGACACAGGTGCGCAGGGCCTCGTCAAAGACCCCATTGCCGCTGCGGAATGAGGTGGAATCGCGCTCCCAATCCAGGTAATGTTCGCGGCGGCTGCGCAGGCTTTGGGTGAAATTGCGCTCGCCATGCCGGCCCCGCTCGCCTTCCACATGGCAGGCCACCGTAGCGATCAGCTCTATCTTCCCCGACGAAGGCGGCAGGCGGAGCTTCCAGATGGCGGTTTTATTTTCGATTCTTTCCGGCGGCGTCTGAAAGCGGATGACGGTCTCGCGCCGCACATTGTCGCGTCCTTTATAAAAGAAAGTGAGCGTATCGGCGGTCGTCACCGGCTTGTAATACTGTCCGGTATGCGGTCGCGCGCTCCCGCGGACCTGAAAAACGTCAACGAAATCGGCATCATAGGTGATCTCAACCAGCAGCTCCACTTCGGACTGGTTGAAATTGGAAAAGACCAGCGAGTCGTAAAAAATATCGGAGGCCAGCAACTGCTGACGACGGATATGCAGCGTGCTCTCAGGCAGGTCGTAGGTATTGAGCTGCGCCAGGGCGCCGGTCGTAAGCTCAATTTTGGAGGCGAAGGTCCGCTCCGTGCTCGAAGAGAGCACCACGGCGCGATGTCCTCCGACTTTTAATTCAAGATGGCTGAGGAAGCGGGTATCGTCGTGGAAGAAGCCCACATCGGGAGCGCCCGGCGGAGTAATATCGCCGGAAACCGTGGTGGAAGAAAAAGTCTTTCCGTCGATCAAGGTCAGGTTGTTGACCTTGCGCGGCTCATAGACCTGAAACGCGAGCCGCGGTTCGACATACGGAGACTCGATCGGCTCCAGCTTCTCGAATGGGATCTTCACCGCCGTGCTCATGCTGCCGCGCCCTCAGGTTCCGCGACTTCCGCCGGGTGTGAGCCGGCCCCGGCGAGCAGCTCTTCGTAAAGCCGCTTGTATTGGGCCGCCATTGCGCCAATCGAAAAGAACTTCTCCACATACTCTCGCGGAACGGAAGCGGGGATATTGAGGTTTTTGGCCTTCGCGGCCATCTCGTCCGTACTTCTACAGACGTGCCCTCCGATCCCCTCCTTCACCACCTCTTTCACGGAACCGCCGGGCAACGCAAGCACGGGAGTACCGCAGGCCATGGATTCGATCAGCACCAGGCCAAAAGGCTCGTCCCACTGAATGGGAAAAAGCAGCGCTCTGGCATTGGAGAGCAGCTCATTCTTTCCTTCCAGATTGGCTTCTCCCACGTATTCAATGAATTTTCCGTCGATATGCGGCTTTACCTTCCGTTCGTAATACTCCTTGAACATAGGCTGAATCTCTCCAGCGATCTTGAGCGGGATGCCGGCTTTTTTTGCGGCCTCTATGGCCAGATGCGGCCCTTTGACCGGCGCAATGCGTCCCAGAAAAGCCAGATAGGGCTGCTTCTCTTCCTTGCTGCGATAGAGTGTGGGATCGATGCCATGATGAATAGTGCGCATCCGCGGCATGCTTTCTTTCGATTTTTGAAACTCGCTGATGGTAACAAAGGCAACGTGAGGATAGTACTCGTAGAAAGAGCTGAGCTCCTGCTCCTTGGCGTGGTGCACGGTGTAGACGATCGGCTGCTTTACAAAACGCGAGTTCGCCAGTCCCGGAGCGTTATTGATGTGGAGAACATCGCAGCATTGCGAGGCGTCCTGCACCGCCCATGCGGTGTGATTAATGTCCTTGAGGGCGCCGAAGATCTCCGT
>CAYTQA010000297.1:0-4013 GCA_964439495.1 uncultured Terriglobales bacterium
CGAGGTCAAGGCTGCGCTGGCTGCCGGCCAGCGTAGCCTGCGGTATGACCCACAGCTTCGTCTTGTACTTCGCGGTAAGCACATGATAGCTGAGGAAATTGATGCCCGCGGTGATCGGAATATTGGTCGCGTACATCCGCATCCTGCTCGGATGCGGCCCGTAGAGCGGATTTACCTCCTGGCATCCAGGGATAGTGGCGAGACAGTTCTGGGTGAGTTCAATATCGGCCACGGTCAAAGCTGAATTGAGGGCGGTAAGCGCCCAGAACGGCTTTGTGCTCACTGGCCCGGATTTGAGTGGGACGGCTATGACCGGCTGGACCATCGCTGGCAGCGTGGTTGCAACGACTGTATTCCGCGGCTGCGGCGCGGTTGGAAATTCCGCTCCCATGGCTGCGAGCGACAATACAAAAACCATGGCGAACAACTTGCTTGCTTGCGACATTTTCTTTCCTCATGAACCTGGTTGGAATTTTTGCCATTCACCTCCTGTATTAAGGAATACACATCCGCATACTGGGGATCGGGCGTTGCCGGACATGAATGCAAACGCCTTGCCAGAAGTTAACTTGCAGCATTAGCAACGATTAACTATCGCGTGTAGAAGAGGAATGGACTCGCGAGTTCCTGTTTGAAGTGCGCGCCAATTCGCAATCCGCGGAAGAGGGTACATGTATTCTCGTAACTTTTTGGGAGCTTCACACTTCAGTAATCTCAAGAGGAATCGAAGCTCTTCGTCAATAAAACCAGGAGTGTATGGAATGAAAAAGCAATTGGCTGCGCTCACCTTAGCGTTCGTTGTCGGGACCATGCCGGCAGTCGCGAAACCCAAAGGGGACAAAGACAAAGATAAAGACGCGGACAGGTCCCACAAGATCGTATGGCAGCAACATCACGATCGGGATGGAGACCACGATGGGAAACACGATCGTGACTGGAAGCGCGATCGGCTCAGGGACCGCGACGCCTTCAGAAGGACCTCCCTGCAGCGGCGTTCCAAAGGCAGAAAAACCGGGTGGAGGAATTGTGACTTACCGCCGGGACAAGCAAAGAAACACGGGTGTTGATCTGGATTATGCGGGTTCCGCTATCGCGGGAGATATGATTCAGGGCGTCCGGGAGATAGTTTTACCCCGGACGCCCTGCCTTCCTGAAAAGCGTCGCAGCATCCAAAATTCCAAGTTAAATCACAATTTGCGCTCTAAATATCGCTAAAATGTGCTATTTTGTAGGCTTCTGAAGGCGGATCTATATTGTTTTCTATGATATGGACCGGTGACTTTAGCTTCCCTTTCTTATTTTTCACTCTTGACCAACGAGAGTTTCTGGAAGTACTGTAAGTCGCTCCCCTAAGAAAATGCAGAGTTCTCTCAACGTTTGGGAGACGGTTTGTAAATCTAAGAAAATAGATGCCTGAATTGCCAAAAACCGAGGTGCTACTCGGCGTAACCGCCATCCTGCACAGCAGCGCCATGCGTGAACTTATGGCGAAGGTGCAGCGGATCGCGCAGTCCCAGGCAGCGGTCATGATCACGGGAGAGACTGGAAGCGGCAAGGAGATCATCGCTCGCGCGCTCCATCATTATTCCTTGCGTTGTTCCAAGCCATGGGTTGACGTCAATTGCGCCGCCCTGCCTGAAAATCTGGTGGAAAGCGAGCTCTTTGGTTATGAGAAAGGGGCCTTCAGCGGCGCGGAGAGCACCAAGCCCGGCTTTTTCGAACTGGCAAACACAGGCACGCTGTTCCTCGATGAAGTAGGCGAGCTGGAACCCAAAACCCAGGTGAAACTGTTGCGCGTGCTGGATGGCACGCCTTATTACCGGCTGGGCGGACTGCGAAAACTTTCCGTGGATGTTCGCGTTATCGCCGCAACCAACCGCAGCCTGGAAGAAGCGGTTGATGCTGGGGGATTCCGCAGGGACCTCTATCATCGTCTTTGCCAGATCCAATTACACGTCCCCCCTCTGCGAGAGCGCAAAGAGGACATAGTGCCGCTCTCGGAATTTTTCCTGAAGCAGCAATATCCCAATCTGAAATTTTCCGACGAAGTAGTCCAGGCGCTGCTCAATTACAGTTGGCCGGGTAACGTGCGCGAACTGCGCAATGTGGTCATGGCAGCGGCGGCATTGGCGGTCGAACCGAAGATTCTATTGGCAGATTTACCCGCCCATGTGCTGCAGGGCGCCAAAGCTAAACCTGCCGCTACTCCCCAGCCCTCGAACGGCATGGAAATAGAGGATGATCTTTCTGAAGATAACAGCCCGCTCCCACCGCTGGATGAGATGGAAAAGACCCTGATTATGCGCACTCTCAATCAAACCGAAGGCCACCAGCAGCGCGCCGCGGAAATGCTGGGGATATCGCGCCGTACCCTTTCCCGAAAACTTAAGGCCTATTCATTCGAACCAGGCCGTTAATCTGGAGTAACATTCATGCGCTGCCATCCTGTCCGCCATTCCAGAATGGGACAAAATGGCGCGATTCCTAAGTCGCTGAAAATAATGATCTTAAGATGGAATAGCGGAAAATCGCAGGATGCATGGGACTTAGTGTCCCAAGTCCAGCCCGCGGCCTGCACGGAAGGACATGTACTTTCAACGACTTACATTTTTCTTAGAATTGGCTTAAAAATTGCATAGTGATATTAAGGAGTTGTTTCTCAGGAGAGTCTTGATGAGCAAACGGTCCATGAAAATCTTCTTATCGGTTGCGGTGATGATTGGCCTGGGCATACAAGCGCAACGGTCTATCTCGAATGGTCAACTGAAACGCGCTCTCCAGGCTATGTCCTCCGCGGTTTGGGGTACGTAGCTGGCTTGCGAGCAGCTTAAACCTCTCCCCAGAAATTTTGAGAAGCATTCAATGAATGGCCGAGTGGACTATAGATGCAGTTTTCGATGTAACGCGGGAGCATCTATGGGTGTGGGGCGGCCTGGATGCCGCTGTTTTTCCATTGCAATAGGCAGCCATCACTGATAAATAACGAGGGTTCAAGAGAATTTTATGCCGAAGATGAATCCGAAAGCGGGAGCGTATATAGCCGCGGTGGTTACATGCGGCGTCATCGTCCTGGTCTATGGATTCTCTCATTGGCAATCCCAGGACCTGGTGCGGCTGCTTTGTTATGTCGGAATTGCGATCGCCGCCTCCAGCCTGAAGGTCAGCCTGCCGGGAATCAACGGCACGATGTCTGTCAACTTCCTGTTCATTCTGCTCGGCATTGCCGAATTGAGCTTGTCCGAGACACTGCTGATCGGTTGCAGCGCGATTCTGGTCCAATGTCTCTGGAACGCGCGCCTGAAGCCGGTGTGGCCGCAGGTGAGTTTCAATGTTTCGAGCGTGGCCATCGCCATCGCCCTCTCGTATATACCCGCGCATTATTTCGCCGGCCAGCTTCCACATAAGAGTCTTGCCTTCCTGCTGGTATCGGCGGCATGTATTTACTTTTTGGCCAACACCCTGCCGGTTGCGGGGGTGATCTCCCTGACCGAGGGAAAATCCTTCAGCAAGATATGGAAGGAGTGCTATTTCTGGTCCTTCCCTTATTACCTGATTGGGGCCGCGATCACCGGACTGGTCAGCACCGTGAACCGGACGGTCGGATGGCAAACCTCTCTCCTGATCCTTCCCGTTATTTATTGGATATTCCGCTCTTACCGGCTTTATCTGGGACGGCTGGAAGACGAGAAGCGCCACGTGGAAGACATGGCGTCGCTGCACCTGCGCACCATTGAAGCGCTGGCCCTGGCGATTGAAGCCAAAGACCATACCACCCATGAGCACTTGCAGCGGGTACGCGTCTATGCCCTGGAAATCGCCAAAGAGTTGAATGTGGACAAGGATGAAATCGAGGCCTTGCGCGCCGCCGCTCTTCTGCACGATATCGGCAAGTTGGCGGTCCCGGAGCACATCATTTCCAAGCCGGGCAAACTGACCCCGGAAGAGTTCGAGAAGATGAAGATCCATCCTCTGGTGGGAGCGGAGATCCTGGAGCGGGTGAACAAGAGCGTCGC
>CAYTQA010000298.1:0-4004 GCA_964439495.1 uncultured Terriglobales bacterium
TGCATCTGGGCAACGAGAGCCTCGAGCTGGTTCTTCACAGCGCCTCGCTTTCTATGGTTAACCTTGACCTTGGTCTCATCTGTTTTCAGTCTAAGTGGGAGATGTAAAAATGCGCAATGCATCTATCCACGACTGAAAAATTTTTAATTCACAAATGGAGACGGCTTCCGCGCTTCACGGACATTCGCGTGAGGGCTTGCGGCTCCATTCAGCATCTTGTTGTTTTCCAAGTCGGCGCGCAGCTCCGTCGCACGCGACGCGAGCCGGTTCTCCTCGCGCTGTGACTTGAGTTTCGGTCCCCCTGGCGCGGGCTTTTGCTGGCTCTGAGGAGACAATTCCGGGTTCATATTGCGGATCGCCAGGGCCCCCTCGCGCACCTTCCATCGCAGCTCCGAGGGCGCCGCCCAGGAGGCGGTACGCGCCGCCAATAAAAAATATCCACTCAGGCTCGAACGCGCGAGCGAAGGAGAGTTGGGAGCGAAGGCGGCAATCGCCATCACCGCCACGCTTACGATTACGGTCCCGCGCAGCAGGCCAAAGACCCCGCCTAGAAAACGGTCCACCCCGCGCAGGCCGATCTCATGGACCGCCCAGCGCGCGATCCGCCCGATCATGCCGGCCAGAATGACGATGGAGAAGAAAATGGCGAGAAATCCAGCGAGGTTCGCGTACTGCTGCGCTTTTACATAGGGAAGAAACCAGGCCGCCACTCGTGGATACTCCCACATCGCGAGCAGAAAACCCAGCACCGCTCCGGCCAGAGAAAAGATTTCGAAGAAAAATCCCTGCGCCGCGGCAAGCACCACGGAGAGCGCGACGGTAGCGACCATGGTCCAATCCAGCCACGTCATATCGCCAGCTCCCTTTTAGCCAGTTGGCGATAAGCTTCCACGTATTTCTCCCGGGTCTTGAGTGCGATCTCTTCCGGCAATGCGGGGGCGGGGGGCTGCTTGTTCCATCGGATCGATTCCAGATAGTCGCGCACGAATTGCTTGTCGAAAGAAAATTGCGGGCCGCCGGGCCTGTAACTTTCAGCCGGCCAGAAGCGGGAAGAGTCTGGCGTGAGCACTTCATCCGCCAGCAGAAGCTGGCCGCCAATCTCTCCAAACTCGAATTTCGTATCGGCGATGATGATGCCTTGCCGTGCCGCATACTCCGAGGCCTTCTTATAAATGCGCAGAGACAAGTCGCGCAGTTTTTCCGCCGTCGCCGGGGCGATCATCTTCTTCATCTCCGCGAAGGGGATGTTTTCATCGTGGCCGCTGAGGGCCTTGGTCGCGGGAGTAAAGATCGGTTCGGGCAATTTGTCCGATTCCGCGAGTCCTTTGGGCAGGGCGATGCCGCAGATGCTCTGCTTTTCCTGGTATTCCTTCCATCCTGAGCCTGAGATATAGCCCCGGACCACGCATTCGACCGGAAACATATTCGCCTTGCGCACCAGCATCGACCGGCCGCGAAGCTGGGCCGCATATGGCTGGAGCGGCGCGGGATAGCGGTTGATATCGGCCGTGATTACGTGGTTGGGGACGATGTCCTTTAAAAAATCGAACCAGAAGAGCGAAAGCTGGGTCAGGACCTTTCCCTTGTCCGGGATCCCGGTCGCCAGAATATAGTCAAAGGCCGAGATGCGGTCGGAGGCCACAAAGAGAAGATCGTCCCCGATCCGGTAGATGTCCCTTACTTTGCCCTGAGCGTGAAGCGGCAGTTGCGGCAGGTCGGTTTTGGTCAATACTGAGGTCAAGGTCGGTAAAAATCGATTCCAGGGAAATTGGAAGCAGATGCGATTTTAAACTGCGCAAAATTTTTGTCAATGCCACATCGCGATGCATCCATGGATGTGATTTAAAAAAATACTTGCGCGAATCTTCGCAGCGTGATCCGCATTTTTTGAGGACGTTAGGAGGGAAATATTTCCCTTTAGAATCAAGGGGTCGCAGCGGTAGTTCTTTCTTTCCAGCAAAAGATGGAATGAATGACTGGATTTTTTTGATGTGTTGTCGCCGCAAAAACCATTTTTACTTGGGCGGAAATAATGCGGAGACAGATGCCATTGGAAGGAAAAGCCGTCTCTCAATTTTCGGCAATTCGATAAAGCCGTACTTCTTATAAAAATCTACGGCCCTTTGGTCCTTGGCATCGGTGACGATTGCCGCGGAAGCAATCTGCTCACTCATCTTCAATGCGCGATGGAGGGCATCCAGCAACAATAATTCCCCAATTCCTTGTCCAATGGCCGAACTATGCCTTGCCAATCTGCCGAGCAAAGTGGCCGGAACCACGGGATATTTCGGAAACTTTTTGGAAATCTCACTGGGTATTTTGTCTAATTGAATGGAGTACTGGGAGAGTGTGTAATAGCCTAGAATCGTCTTGCCGTCAGCCGTGGCAACATACACAACAGTGACTTTCTTCTTTATATCCTGCGATGCCTGTTTCTTGATGTAGTAGTCAAGGGCTTCCACGCCGCATGAAAAAGCCGCTCGGTCATGTGTGCCGAGCGGCTCAAATCGCAAATCGGGTTGATTTATTTTTTTGAGTTCCAATCAGATCCCTGCATCTTTTCTGTAACGGGCCGCAGCCGTCCGCAGCGCCTTATTCGGTGCAGGAGGGTTTTTTAACGCGTTTACGAATACTTCGCGGGCCTCATCACATAAGCTCAACATCTCGAAGTCCTTGATGGTCTTTGTGGCCGCTTCCTGTGCGCTGGCCAGGACGAAATCCGTGAGACTGGTCCCCCGCAAATTTGCGGCCCGCTCCAGCAGACGTTTCTGAGCGGGAGGAATTCTAGCCTCAAGACGCTCCTGTTTTGTTTGTCTGTGCACTTTTAAAACATTGCCACTGCGCATAGCGCCTCTCTATTGAGCCAAGTGTACGGTAGTTTGCCGTACACGTCAAGTACCTCCGATGATGCATTGGTCCCAAGGGAGAATCCAGCCGAGGCCGTATCCTGCCCGCTTAGGCTGAGGCCGCGACCGTCCGCATATTCTCCCCGAAGCGCACCGAGACCACCTTCGAGACGCCCGGTTCCTGCATGGTGACGCCATACATGACCACCGCCGAGCTCATGGTGCGCTTGCTGTGGGTGATCACGATGAACTGGGTCTTGTCGCTCATCTCGTGGATCAGGTCATTGAAGCGGCCCACGTTGGCTTCATCGAGCGGCGCGTCCACCTCGTCCAGGATGCAGAACGGGCTGGGCTGGTATTGGAAGATGCCGACCAGCAGCGCCAGCGCGGTCAGCGCCTTCTCTCCGCCGGAGAGCAGAAGCACGTTCTGCAGCTTCTTTCCCGGAGGCGACGCCACAAGGTCGATTCCGCTCTCGCTACTGTTCGCCTCATCGGTAAGACGCATGAACCCCTGCCCGCCGCCAAAGAGTTTGCGGAAGGTGATCTGGAAGCTCTCGTTGATTTTTTCGAAGGCCTCCTGGAATTTCTCGCGCGAGACGATATCGATTTCCTTGATGGTGTTCTGGGTGTTTTCAATCGAGTCCAGCAGGTCCTTGCGCTGGCTCTCAAGAAATTCATGGCGCTGCGCCGTCTCTTTATATTCCTCAAGCGCCATCATGTTGACCGGACCCATGTTCTCGAGGCGCGCGCGCATTTCGCGGTGCTCGCTCTCCTGTTCCGCCAGGGCCTCTCCCTGGAGAAGGACGATGGTGGAATCGGCGCGCAATTCCTCCGCCGGCATCGAGAGTTCATTGAGGCAGCTTTCGGCCATATATTCCATGTCCGACTTCAGCTTCGCCGCCGAGGCGGAGAGCTCTCCGCGGCGGTCGCGCATGGAATCAAGCTCCACGCGGGCGGCGCGCAACTGCTGATCGATCTCGGCGATGTTTGCCCGCAACTGCTCGGAAGCAAGCTGGAGCTCCGCCGCCCGTGCATCCACACTCTCGCGTTCCGTCGCGAGTGCGGTGAGGCGTCCCGCGATTTCGATGTTCTCCTTCGTGCGCTGCTCCTTCTCCGCAACCACGCCCACGATCTGCGCCTTCAGAGATTCGACGCGGC
>CAYTQA010000299.1:0-4004 GCA_964439495.1 uncultured Terriglobales bacterium
GAGGTGAGAAATGGAGGCTGGGAGCGCGTAAGGTAATAGGTGCGATTCGCGTTGAGGACCGCCCCATAATGATCGATCTCAAAGAAGAAGTTCTCGATCATCCCGCGCGCTGTATTCACCTGGTTATCCAGCAGGAGCCCGCGGATAATGAAGTAGCTGTCCCATCCATACATCTCGTTGAAGCGCCCGCCGGGAACGATATAGGGATTCGGAAGATAGAGGAGCCCTTCCGGTCCGACCTCTTTGGGCGGCAAGGAGTCGATGTGGGTGATGGCGCGGGGCAATTGCTGCACCCGGACTCCGCAAGTGGACTCCATCTGACGGACCTTCTCCGGCGCCTGAAAATCATGCGGCAGATAAAGCACTGGCTGCTCTTTGAGCTTGGGATCTGCAATGGATTTGCAATCTTCCATGGAGCGCGTAAGCGTCTGCCATGCTCCATGAATATAGCTCTTTAATGCCGAGACTCCCGGTGCCGGCAACTGGATCTGGGCCTGAGATTGTGATGGCGATAGGGAGGCGGCGCTCTCCTGATCGGCGCCCTTTGGAGTTGCGGCATCCGCGGAAAGGCAAAGCAAACCAAACAGCATGACCGGACATGTAAGCCAGCGTCTCATGAAATCTCCTTATCGGACTACTTCAACGATCTTGCTTTATAGCCGCTTACTTATTGGCAGGGTGGATCGTGGCGCGCATTCCGCCAATGTATTTGTCCGCTGCCCCATAGTAGAGAAGGAAGCCGTCCTTCTCGGGAATAAGCCCTTCGGTAAAAATCACATTCGGGACTTGCCCTTGCTTCTCCCATTGCAGCTCGGGCCGGATGAAGGGGCTGCTGGCGCGGGCAAGCACGCGCGTGGGGTCATTCTTGTCGAAGAGCACCCAGCCGGTAGAGTATACGAGCTTTTCGTCGGCGCCATTATAGATGAGCAGGATTCCCTGGTCCGTCAGCACCGGAGGAGGTCCCGGCTCCATAACGCGGGAGTCCCATTGTCCGGCGCGACGGGGCAGCACAGGATGGTCCAGGGCGTCAGTCCAGTGGAGAAGGTCGTCGGAGCTTGCGACGCCCATGTAGTCCCGCTTGTCCGGACCGGTACCCAGGTAATACATCCAGTATTTGCCATGGATTTTTTCACGAACGATGGCGCCGGACTTCGTCCATCCCACATTCCACTTTCCCTTGTATGCAGGCAGCAGAATGCCTTTTCGCTGCCAATGGACGAGGTCCTTTGAAGTTGCAAGGCAGAGTTGGGCATCGTGCTTGTTGTAGCCGGTGTAAGTCATGTAGTAAGTGTTGCCGATCTTCAAAAGCCGAGGGTCCTCTACTCCACCATTTTTCTCATAAGGCGCCTCCGGGACAAATACCGGCCCTGCCTTCACCTCGAAATGTGAGCCGTCACGACTGGAGGCATATCCGATGCGCGAAACCCCATTGCGGTCCTGCTCGCGATAGAGCAGGACGATCTTCTCCCCGATCCGTATCGCCGCCGGATTAAAAGTGCCGGCGGATGCCTCGGCATCGCCCGATGGAGAGATCAGCGGCAACTCCTGGAGCCGCTCCGCCTTTATATTGAAACCACTGGAGACTGAGGACGCTGTCGGCCCTAAGGCCACGGCCAGCAAAATCAGCTTCGACAAAAGAGAATTCAAAGACAGGTGGAAGGATAAATTCGAGAATGGATTCATGGTTGTTCCGGCAATGCACCTGACCGCAATCGCCGATTCCAGCGCACGTGGGCAGGGAGATTTTAACCGAGTTTCAGATATACGCTCTTTACACGTTTCCACAAAACAAAATCTTGGATGATCTATTGTTTTCCGTTGAGTCGCTGGCGGCAATCGTCAAGTATGGCCGCCGTGCGGGTTGCGCCCACGCGGGTGACCCCGATATCGCGGACCGCGAGCAGCGTATCGAGATCGCGCACTCCTCCTGCGGCCTTCACCTGCACGAAGGCCGGCGAGTGACTCCTCATCAGCTTCAGGTCTTCCATGGTTGCGCCGCTTGCGGCATAGCCGGTCGAGGTCTTCACCCAGTCCACCCTGATTTCTCCGCAGATCTCGCACAGTTTGATCTTCGCCGCCTCGTCCAGATATGCGTTTTCAAAGATTACTTTTATCCTAGCGCCCCTGGCGTGGGTCACCTCGGTCAGCTCGCGAATTTCCCGCTCTACGTACTCCCAGCTTTTGCTGCGGGCCTGGCTGATGTTAATCACCATATCCAGCTCGGTCGCGCCATCCTTCAACGCCTGCTCCGCTTCGGCAACCTTGATGGAAGTCCTATGGGCCCCGTGGGGAAAGCCGACAGTCGTGCTGGGCTGCACCGTGCTGCCTGCCAGCAGCTCTACCATCCGAGGGACGTAATACGGCAGAATGCAGACACTCGCCACGTTGTAATCTAATGCCAGTTTGCAACCCGCCTCCAATTCGCCGATTGTCAGGGACGGATTGAGCAGCGAATGATCGATCATCTTCGCGATATCTTCGTAAGTGTAAGATGATGCCAACAGAAATCTCCTTATATATAGTAGGTGAGCAGTGGACCGAAGATCCGCGCTCACTGGATTCCGGCGGTGCGGACCGCTCGTTCAGATTCGGCGGTTGAGAGCGGTTGACTCTTGCTGCGCCGATGCTTCAGAGTTCTCAGATTGACGATAATGCCGTAAACTTCATCCTGGGAAAGGCCACGCTCAATAAGGTGGCGGATTACCGTAACCGGCAGACCAGCTTCGACCAGATGGACTATGGCCTGTTCGGGCTGGACTTCTGTTCCCAGCCAGCTCTCGAAGTATTCCGCCAGTTTTCTGGCGGTCGGCCTTGCTGATAAGGTCCGCTTCATTGGGTACATTATGCCGCAAAATCATCGGCAATTTGTACTCAATTGCAGGGGCTGGGTGAGAGGAGAGTTCACATCGTAATCGCGGTTATTGCGCCACAACCAAAGTTTTGGAGAGAAATAATGAGACATCCAAGCAGGGCAGCCGTTACCGTAAGCACATTTATTCTTCTGTTAATCCTCCCTTTACATGCGCAGCACGCGCGCTGGGACGAAGCACGCGCCAATGCCTGGTATCAGCAGCAGCCATGGCCGGTCGGCAGCAACTACATTCCGGCGAATGCAATCAATGAACTGGAGATGTGGCAGGCCGCTACCTTCGATCCGCGGGAGATCGACAAAGAACTGGGGTGGGCGGAATCCATGGGAATGAACACCATGCGCGTATTCCTGCATGACCTGCTCTGGCAGCAGGACCCGGACGGCTTCAGGCGGCGGGTGGACGAATTCCTCACCATCGCCGCAAAACATAAGATCAAGCCTGTATTCGTGCTATTCGATTCGTGCTGGGACCCAAATCCGAAGCTCGGACCTCAACATCCTCCTATTCCCGGCGTACATAATTCCGGATGGGTCCAAAGCCCGGGTGCGGCGGCCCTCGCCGATCCCGCGCAGCTCCCGCGCCTTAAGGCCTATGTGCAGGGCATTGTAGGCGCCTTCAGCAAAGACCCGCGCATTTTAGCGTGGGACGTGTGGAATGAGCCCAGCAACACCAATGGAGGGAGTTACAGGAAAGAAGAGCCCAAAAACAAAGCCCAATATGTGGAAGCCCTGCTTCCCCAAGTCTTTGAGTGGGCGCGTTCCATGCAACCGGTCCAGCCCCTCACCAGCGGAGTTTGGGACGTTA
Organism: uncultured Terriglobales bacterium; assembly: GCA_964439495.1. Taxonomy (GTDB): domain Bacteria; phylum Acidobacteriota; class Terriglobia; order Terriglobales; family Acidobacteriaceae; genus CAYTQA01. Next base: position 3,678 of record CAYTQA010000299.1, read on the forward strand.
ACATCAATTCCGGTTTCCTGACCTCGATGCAGAAGATCCAGCTTGAACAGTCCGATGTGATCTCTTTCCACAACTACGGCTGGCCCGAAAGCTTCCAGCGGGAGGTTGAATATCTGCAAAAATATCACCGCCCGATCATCTGCACGGAATACATGGCACGCGGAGCGGGGAGCACCTTTGACACCATTCTGCCGCTTGCCAATCGGTATCGCGTGGCCGCCATCAATTGGGGATTCGTGGCAGGGAAGACCCAGACCTATCTTCCGTGGGACTCATGGCAGCGGCCCTACGTCCTGGAGCAGCCCATGGTGTGGTTTCACGAAGTGC
>CAYTQA010000300.1:0-3984 GCA_964439495.1 uncultured Terriglobales bacterium
ACACTCGTTGCAGCTTTTACTGCTGTAGCTGTAGGCGCTGCGGGAGGGAAAATTGCAAATTCGAGAAGTATTCGATGAGGAGCGCTCCCTCTGTTCACAGGCAAAGAACACGACACCGAAACCTCGTTGGATAATTTTGAATTGATAAAGTAGCGTCTCGCTGAACCCAAAAAGCGACAAAGAACCTGAATTCTGACTAACCACCAGGAAAGCCGTGGGGGAGCCTCGCCTGCTCTTTTAATGGCCGTGGTGGTCGCGGCGTTTGTCATGACGATCATGACGAATGTCCCGCTTGTCCTGGTGGAGATCGCGGCGGTCCTCCGCCAGATCTTTGTTGTCTTTGTGCAGATCGGCGTTGTCCTTCCGGAGGTCCGCACGGTCGCTCGCGAGAGCAGCGCGGTCCTTGGCGGCATCGTCTTTATCGCCCTGTTTCTGGGCCTGATCGAGTTTCTGTTCATCCTGTCGCAGATCGCGGCGATCTTTGTTGCGGTCTACGAGGTCCTGGTTGCGGTCCTTGACATCTTTTCCGATGTCCGCGCGGTCCTGGCGGCGGTCGGCCTTGTCCTGTTTCAGATCGGCCTTGTCTTTATCCATGTCCGCCGGGGTTGCCGTTGTGGAAGTGGTGGCTGTGGTGGTTGTGTCCGCGCCAGCGGTACCGTTGCTCTGTGCTACCGCAAAGGTCCCTGCCAGAATGGCCATTACAAGCGGTGAAGCGAAATAGAGACGTCGCATAATGTTTGGTCCTCCCGAACCAGTTGATTCAAAACTGCTGATGAAACCCATAAACTACGGGAAAAGTTCCGGGGACGGCAATGTCTGGCGGTACATGCCTGAAAGTAACGCCTGGAGCGTCCGGTTGCGGCCACTTATCTCCAGCAAATTCTGATGTTTATTGAGTTTTATGGTTAGGCTGACTTTTGCCGATACGGAACCCCAGGGTGATCGAGACCGTGTCCAGCTTCTGCCGGAAGCTGCGGTCGTAGGTGGCGGAGAGGTCCACGTGCTGCCCCAGGCTGGCGCCCAACGTCCCTTCGCAGCCATTGTCCTCGCTGATGCCCTGGAAGCTTCGCCGGCGGCGAACCAGGCGGAAAGCGCCGGTGGAGGTCCGGACGCGCACATACTCGGTGCGATAAATCTTCTGGCTCCCTACCGGTAAGTGCTCGTAAGCGTCGGCTTGAAAGCTGGAGCCTTTGAATAAATCGAAAGCGGCCCCCGCCGTGAAATGCGAAAGCGGACCCAATGTAGTGAATGGACGCCGCACACGCTTGTTCACCAGCGTGCTGGAATCGCCAAAGCCCAATTCGATCAACGGGCTTACCGGCCCAAAGCCATGGTCGAAATGATTGTTAAAGTCGAATGTGGGGCGGCCCGTGCTGATGCCGGAAGAGGTGTCTCCAGTCGGGCCAGTTCCGACGAGGGTGCTCCTATATCCCACGGCCGAGTTCGGGGCCGCAAAGTTCAGCGAGAGATCCACGTCTCCCAGGGAATTGTAACTGGTTACGATGGGAGGATTTTTCTTCCCGGTAACCGCGACCGCGTCGTAGCCGTTGTGCATTAAATAAAATGGCACTCCCAACTCCATGCCGAAGATGCTATTGAAGTCGTAACGCAGGCTGGAGTTGAGCACCTTCGACCAGCCGGTGGAGGAATCATGCTCTCCGCTCATGCTGATGTACGAGCTGAACCCGGTCGGAGGCAGGGAATCAGCCGCGCCGGCCGAAGCGGTAGGCGAGACGGCAGAGCTGGCGTTAATGGCCGGCGCCGGGGAAGCAGGAGCCGGCGCCGCATCCTGCTGCGGGGGCGCAGGCTGGCTGGTTTGGGCGTTGCTGGGCGCAGGGGCATTCGTTGATTGCGCGTCGCTGGTGGAACCTGGAGCAGCCGGTAACTGCGTCTGATTGACCGCTGCGGGAGAGGACGGTGTCGCATTGCTGCCCTGACTGGGGTCGGCTGATTGCTGGGCAGGACAAAAAGTGGAGGCAATGAACAGAGCTATCAAAATCGAAGAGCAACCGCGCCACATACTTACGTTCCTCATGGATTGGTTCTGGATTTACGAAGCTCTGTAATTATGTAGACTTCGCCGCTCAGGACGACTGGGGAATTTGTTTGCGCCCGTTACCACGGTAATTCTTGTTTATGACCTGATGCAGGCATTTGCAGGGTTGTGGATGGAAGTTTTAGGCGACAGAAAAAAACACGGCGTAAGGACCCGTAACAGGCCACGGATTTATTCGCGCCACAAAGTAGTAATGAAAATTTGGCTTTGGTCCCCCGTGAACGTTTCCGGGTCCTTCGACTCGTGCCTCTTCACTTCGTCCGGCGCTTGCTTCAGTACGACAGAATCGCTGGGCGAATTTTACGATGGCGTGAGTACGACGCGAAACTTTGCCTTGCCGCTCATCATGCGCTCGTAGGCTTCGGCGGCGCGTTCCAGCGGGAAGACCTCGGTTTGCGGGCGCACGCCGCTCAGGGCGCTGAAGGCCAGTGTGTCCTCGGAGTCGGACGAGGTGCCCGAAGGCCAACCCTGGACCGATCGGCGGCCGCCAATCATCTGAATGGCGTCTACCTTAATAGGCTCATCAGCCGCGCCCAGAATAATAAATTTGCCATCCAGTCCCAGGCCACCCAGAGCGGCATTCATGGCCTTTCCGCTGGTCACGGTAGCCAGAATCACGCGCGCGCCTCCCAATCTGGTAAGTGACTCGGCAACGTTGGAAGCCTCGCTGTCTATATAGTGCCGCGCACCCAGGCTGCGCGCCAGCGGCTCTTTTTCCTTGCCGCGCGCAATCGCAACCGTATTGAAACCCATTTTCGCGGCAAACTGGACGCCTAAATGGCCGAGGCCGCCGACCCCAAGGACAGCAACCAGATCTCCGGCGCGGGCGCCACTGTGGCGCAGGGAATTATAGGTTGTGATGCCGGCGCACATCAGCGGTCCGGCCTCGATGGGAGAAAGTTCTTCGGGAATCCGCGCCAGGGCCTCGAAGGGCACGACGACGTATTCGGCATATCCTCCATCGTAGGAGATGCCAGGCACACGCGCGTTCACACAGGTAATAAAATCGCCGCGACGGCAGGAGGCACAGTGGCCGTCGTGTCCGCCGTGCCAGCCCACGCCCACACGCTGCCCCGGTTGCCAGTCTGGAACTCCCGCTCCGATGGCATCTATCACGCCCGCGATCTCGTGGCCGGGAGCACGCGGGTACTCGATGCCAGGCCAGAGCCCCATTTTCGTGAAGGAATCGCTATGACAAAGGCCACAGGCCTGGACCTTGATCCGGACCTGGCGAGGCCCGGGCTGAGGAATTTCGCGCTCAACAATTTCAAAATCGGCGTTGGGCTTCGGTACCTGCGCAACACGCATCTTTGCCATATCTTTTCTCCAGGTCGCCTTTTCGGCAAATGATATTAGTCGCCATACGAAAGCTCGCAGTTGTCCGAAATCGCAGCATCGCGAAGAAACTGCACGGCGATCCAGTATTCTTCTGGATAGAGATAAAGAATCGAAGTGGTTCGATTCAGAAAATAACCCGGAGCATCACTCAAAATCGACGGGCATCTTCAATGCAGGTTTGGGATAGCTCATCTTCAACCCTTCGAGGGTCTTGACCAGGATCTGCGAGATGGTCACATTGCGGAACCACTTATTATTGGCCGGTATCACATACCAGGGCGCGGCTTCGGTGCTGCAGTGGCGGAAGACATCTTCATAGGCCTTCTGATAATCGTCCCAGTAAGGGCGCTCCTTAAAGTCGCTTTCACTGATCTTCCACATGTGCCGCGGTTCTTCCAGCCGTTTCAGAAAACGGCGGCGCTGCTCCTCCTTGCTGATGTGCAGGAAGAACTTTACGATGGTGGTCCGCTGATGCGTCAGCAGCCGCTCAAAGCTATTGATCTCATGGAAGCGACGCTTCAGCTCCTCTTTCGAGAGATTTTGATGTACCCGGACCACCAGCACGTCTTCATAATGCGAGCGGTTGAAGA
>CAYTQA010000301.1:0-3970 GCA_964439495.1 uncultured Terriglobales bacterium
TGACGATTATGCCGTGGCGCAGATACATAAAGATCATCGCCGGAGAGTGCCAGGGTAAATTTTCGGTGTGGAGATAGGGCTCGAATGAGCTGCGTTTCCCCGAAATTTTAATTTGTTTTACACAAGTGAAGGTTCTATTCTGAAGGACCCTTACGAGCCCAAAACAAAATGCGCCCTGCTATTTTCAAATCTTTAGGCTCTTTTCGATTTTCTGTGCCTCTGTGCCTCTGTGGTGAAATCCTGACTTTACGCCGCCAGCCCTGATTTCCATGACGCAAAACTTCGATGTGATTATTCTGGGCGCTGGGGCGGCGGGGCTGATGTGCGCCATCGAGGCCGGCAAGCGCGGACGCCGGGTCGCCATACTGGAGCGTGCCGACCGCATCGGCAAGAAGATACTGATCTCGGGCGGAGGGCGGTGCAACTTCACCAATCTGCATTGCCGCCCGGAGAATTTTCTCTCCGCCAATCCGCATTTCTGCAAATCGGCCCTGGCCCGCTATACCCCGGCGGATTTTATCGCGCTGGTCGAGAAGCATCGCATTCCCTACCACGAAAAGACCCTGGGGCAGCTCTTCTGCGACCGCTCCGCGCGCGACATTACCGGGATGCTGGAGCAGGAGTGCCGTCTGGCAGGCGCCGCCATCCTGGTAAACACAACGGTGCGGCAGGTGGAACGCGCTAGCGGCTTTATCGTGCGCGCGGACTCCGGCGAGTTCCATGCGCCTTCGCTGGTGGTTGCGACCGGCGGGTTGTCCATCCCCAAGATGGGCGCGACCGCCTTCGGATACGAGCTGGCCCGGCAGTTCGGGCTGCGCATCCGCGAATGCCGTCCGGCGCTGGTCCCGCTTACCCTGAATGCCGAGGACCGCCGCCGCTATTGCGACCTCGCCGGGATCTCGGCCGAGGTGATCGCCTCCATTGGTGGGCAACGCTTTCGCGAAAAGATGCTGATCACGCATCGCGGGCTGAGCGGACCGGCGATGCTTCAAATCTCGTCCTATTGGAGCGATGAGACCGCCATCGCCATTGACCTGGCCCCGGAGCGCGATCTGACTGCCTCGTTGCGGGAGCGGCCAGCAGGACGCGACCTGGCTGCGGCCATGGCTGCCTTTCGCCAGATGCTTCCCGGCCGCTTTGCGGAGCGATGGCTGGAGCTGCACCAGCCACAGCGCTGGACGAACCACGATCTGGCGCAACTGGAGTCGCAGGCCCATCGCTGGGAGGTTGTCCCGGAAGGCACCGAAGGATACGACAAGGCGGAGGTCACGGCCGGCGGGGTGGACACCGACGAGCTGTCGGCAAAGACCATGGAGAGCCGCCGCGTCCCCGGACTCTTCTTTATCGGCGAGGTGGTGGATGTGACCGGACACCTGGGCGGCTTCAATTTTCAGTGGGCCTGGGCCTCGGGCGTGTGCGCGGGACAAGCCGCCTAAAACTGTTTTAAGCGGGCGACGATCAGTCCTGCTTAAGATGCCTCTTGCAAACGGGCCTTTTCTTCGGTCTGGCGGCGAATCTCATTGAGCACTCTTTCCTGGTAGTTCGCGAAAAACTCCACCAACCTCGGCTCTTCCTGCACGGAGGGGGCCATATGGTCCATGACGCGCTTATCGGCCTCATACGAGAGTTCCGGGTGAGCTTCAATCCACATTCCACAGGTCCGCACATAACCCAGGAAGCTCACGAGGTGCTGGTATCTTTGAATGCCAAGCAAGCGGCGCAAAGTAAGCAGCGCCGCCCCTGACTTTTCCAGCCGCAGATAGACCGCAACGCTCAGCCATATCAGCACCGCCTCCAATTCCGAACCGGAGGCAGGCCACTTTTCCTCGGCAAGGCTGTTGTAATTGCTTGCCAACCGCATGTAATTTTGAATCTCTTGCTGGCACGGCAGCGGCGTTTCCAGCAAAGCCAGGACGTCCCTAGCCTTCATGCCCAGTGGCCGCAGGAAGCAGCTATGGCATACCAGGCAGTACGGCACGTTGCAGAACCTCGATAGATAGGCAAAGAGCTTTTCCAGGAAGAGCGCGTCCAAAGGGCTTTCGAGATACGCGGAGCGGGTCTGCGCCCACAGGTTCTCTAAAACCGCGGGAGAATCCTTCGCCATGATAAAAAATGGCGGGACAAACCCAAATTTCTTCTCAATTGCAGAGAAGATCTTTGCTGCGGGGTCCTGAGCGCCAGTTTTCATGTAAGTATTGGAGCAGCAATATCGAAATAGGATGTAATTTAAATATTTGCGCCCATTCGTTCTAGGGCAATCAGAAACACAATGATATCTTACATCCACATAATGGTGCTCTTACCTCCCAGGGAATGAAGCCGGAAAGCGCAAGCGAAGTACATCGAACCCGGATGCTGACGCTGTTCGTCATCGTTGCCAACGTGCTTGGCAATGTGGCGTTGAGCCGCGGCATGCATCAGGCGGGGCGGATCGTCTCCGCGTCGCCGCTGGATTATATGCGCGCCTTCGCCCAGCCCTGGACGCTGATCGGCATCGGCATCCTGACTCTCTGGATGATTACCGACCTGGCGCTGCTCAGCCGCGCCGACCTCAGCTTTGTCCTGCCGGTCACCGCCATCTCTTATCCGCTGATCGCCATTGCCGGACGTTTTCTGCTGAACGACCATATTTCGCGGATGCGATGGCTGGGCATTGTGACCATCACACTGGGCGTGATTCTGGCGGAGATAACGCCGGCGCGCACCACCAATGGCCGGCCGGGGCCGCGCGCATGAAGTGGGTCCTGGTGATCATTATCGCGCTCAGCAACACCGTCGGCGACGTGATGAACACGGCGGGCATGAAGCGCCAGGGCGAGGTGGAGAGGCTGGGACCGCGGTCGCTGGCGCACATGGTGGCCCGCATCTTCCGCAACCCGCTGGTGATGGGCGGCATGGCCGCGATGGCGGTCTCGTTTTTTGCCCTGCTGTCGCTGCTCTCGATCGCCAATGTGAGCTTCGCCGTTCCGGCCACGGCGATGAGCTTCCTGCTGGAGACGCTGCTGGCCAAGTACATCCTGAAGGAAGATGTGCGCTGGCGCCGCTGGGCGGCGTCCATCCTGGTGGCCTGTGGGGTCGCCATGCTTCAGTGGTAGTTTCCAAGGTTGCCTTTGCAAGCTTGAAGCAAATTGTAACGCGGATGGTTCCATCGTCTTGTATTGCCAGGAGCTTTCCATTACAAAGGTAGCCGTGCCAGGCGATTCCACCGTCCATTTTTTTGTCGCTCTCGGGGAAGTCACAGTTTTCCTCGCCCCTGCATGGGCGTTCTTCTTTCGACGAAAGTTCGGTGGCATGGACCGCTCCCTCCGCCGGCAGTTGCTGCTCGTGCACGCGGTTGTGATTCTACTTGCGGTCGCGATAGCCAGGAGCAAATGGTCCTTCACCGGGGTGATGGCCGACGCGTTTGTTCTTTCTCTTGCGTGGTTCGCCTATGCCGACCTGGCATTTGCGCTTTCTTTGCTGCGTCCCAAGGCCGCCGGATGGGCGCTGGCCTGCATCGCCTCGCTGCCGCTGCTGGCCGGGCTCCTGGTCGGGATTTCGCCCTTCATGGTCGTGGTAATGTTTGCCTTGCACGACATGACGCCACGCAAGCAGGCGCACCTGGACCGCAACTACTCTTATCGCATTACATGGTATGGCGCGGCGTTTACCTCGGAAGGCTCGGAGGTGAGGGTCTTTTATCATCCTACCCTCGCGCCTTTTCTGGAGAAGGAAATCTTCCTGAAGCAGGTCCCCACGGATGACATCCATCTGGAACGGAAAAAAGACGTCATTATCGTTCATTGCCCCACGGAAGCGGAGAACGGCACGGAGGATGTAAATGTTGCGCTTCGCTGACCGAAGGTCCGCGCGATGCCAGCCCCGGACCGCTCCGCAATAATAGCGGCACCGCGGGCCGAAGCTTTACAATAGACACCGTGGCCCCGTAGCTCAGATGGATAGAGCAGCGGTTTCCTAAACCGTTGGTCGG
>CAYTQA010000302.1:0-3957 GCA_964439495.1 uncultured Terriglobales bacterium
TTTTATCCGGGATTGTCGGAGCATCCGCAGCATGAGCTGGCGAAGCGGCAGATGTGCGGCTTTGGCTCCATGATCACCTTCGAGACCGGCTCGTTCGACAATGCGCAGAAGATGCTGCGCAAGGTCCGAATCTGCTCCCTTGGCGAGTCGCTCGGCGGAGTGGAGACGCTGATCTCGCATCCCGCCACCATGACCCATGCCGCCCTGGGCGTGGAAGGGCGCAAGAAGATCGGGATCACTGACGGCATGGTGCGCATCTCAGTTGGAATTGAAGATGTGCGCGACATCATCGCCGATCTGGAGGGGGCGCTGGCGGCGATTTAAGTGGTTCGTGATTGGATTACCTGGATCCGCTGATTTTCCCGGCGGCTGAAGGCCGCTTCTTCTATTCGAGGCTTTTAGCCTCGGGTCGGAAAGCGAAAGCTCTATTTGGCCACCGAATCCGCGATCCAATCCAGATATTCGGCGCTGCCCCCCGCGATCTCGATTTCGATGGTCTCGGGCAGTTCGTAGGAGTGCAGCTCTTTAATTCTTTGCCGAGCGCGGGTGGAAATCGCGGCGGTGGTCTTCACGATCAGCAGCCACTCCTCAGCGCTCTCTACTTTTTCTTTCCAGCGATACACCGATTCCATATGAGGAACGATATTGACGCAGGCAGCCAGCTTCTCTTCAACCAGGGCGTGGGCAATCCGGCGTGCCTCCGCAATTGATCCGGCGGTGGACAGAACGACGCGGCAATCAGTCATCTATTACAATTTCTAGTTTCTGGCCGCGGATTGCAAGCGCATTGTGAAGCGCTGGCCCATCCGCGCAATGAAGGGTGAGGAAAGATATGCCAACACAGATCAAATTCGGCACCTCGGGATGGCGCGCCATCGTTGCCGAGGATTTTACCGTCGCCAATGTGCGGCGGGCGGTGACCGGCATCGCCCGCTATGTCCGCGCCAGGAACTCGAACAATCCGCGCCTGATCGTGGGCCGCGATCCGCGCTTCATGGGCGAAACCTTTGTCGCCATTGCCGCCGAAATCCTGGCCGCGCATGGAGTGCGTCCGCTGGTGGTCCCCGAACCGGCCCCCACCCCAGCCATTTCGTTCGCCATCACGCGCCTGAAGGCCGATGGCGCCATTAACTTCACCGCGTCGCATAATCCGCCGGAATATAACGGGATAAAGTTCTCCACCCCGGACGGCGCGCCCGCCCTGCCCGATGTGACCAGGGCCATCGAGCAGGCGATCGTCGAAGCCGACAAGGGCACGGGCGCGGAGCAGAACGGGAACAACGTCGCCGAGAGCGAATCCATTGACGCGCGCGCCGAGTATCTTAAGCGGCTGGGCGAGATCGTGGACCTGAAGGCGGTGAAAAAAGCGGGGCTGAAGGTGGTCTTTGATCCTTTCTGGGGGGCGGCGCGCGGATATTCCGATGCTCTGCTGCGAGAGGCGGGGATCCAGGTCGCCACCGTGCATGATACCCGCGATGTCCTCTTTGGGGGCCACGCTCCCGAGCCTGACGACCATCTGCTGGGCGAATGCAAGGCCAAAATGCGCGAGACCGGCGCGCAGATCGGGATCGCCACCGATGGCGACGCCGACCGCTTCGGCATCGTGGACCGCGACGGCACTTTCCTCCAGCCCAACTACATCATCGCGCTGCTCTTCGATTATCTGGTGGAGAGCCGGGGGTGGAAGAACGGCGTGGCCAAATCGGTGGCCACTACCAACCTGATCAATGCTCTGGCCGAGGCCCACAAGGTCCCGCTGCATGAGACCCCGGTGGGCTTTAAGTATATTGGCGAGCTGATCAAGCAGGACAAGATCGCCATCGGCGGGGAAGAGAGCGCGGGACTTTCCGTGCGATACCACGTTCCCGAGAAGGATGGTCTGATCGCCGGCCTCCTGTGCTGCGAGATGGTTGCGGTCCGCGGCAAGAGCATTGGGGAGCAGCTTGCAAATTTATTTGCCAAAGTTGGTTCCTTTTACCCAGTCCGCGAGAATTTTCGCTTGACCGAGGAGATGAAAGCGAAGTTCACTAAGAAGGTGGCTGCCGATCCGGCGGACTTCTTCGGGCGCAGGGTGAAGCAGGTGGTGCGCACCGACGGCCTGAAGCTGGTGCTCGACGACGGCTCCTGGGTCTGCTACCGCATGTCCGGCACGGAGCCGGTGGTGCGCGTTTATACCGAGGCGCGCACGCTCTCCGACTCCGGCAAACTGACCGAATCGGCCAAGAAATGGGTGTTAAGTTGAATCTCTTCACGCAGTATGCTGGTCCCATGCGGGACGTCCTCTACCGCTCGCGCCGCAAGCTGGCCACGGCGGCCGTCCTGTTGCTGATTTGCGACCTCGGCTATCACGTGGTATTTGGCGCCAACGGGCTCATGATCTACGGTCGCAAGCGCACCGAGTATAAGTCCCTGCAGGAGCAGGTGGGGCGCCTGCAGCAGGAAAACGACCAGCTCTCCAAAAACATCAAATCGCTGAAGACCGATCCCGCAACCATCGAAAAAGAGGCGCGCGAACAGTTGCGCTATGCCCGTCCGGGAGAGGTCATCTATACCTTGCCCACCGCCCCAACCACTCCCGGTGCCACCACCGCCCAAAATAGGTAAGGCGAGGTTCTTGCCCCTCATGGAAACGCCTTAGCGCGGACCTTGTCGGCGCATCTCTGGATGCTTGTGCGACCGGGCACCAGTTTTCCACAGTTTCTTCGAAACCAAGCAATCGATTTTGGGTCTGAATTGCTCTCCATGTCCTTTGTTATTAGGGCTTTGGTTCGCGGAGGGACCGCAAGCCTAGTTTAGTACTTAAGTACTTAAATATGGGAGAGATTTTAATCCGGCATCCATCGCACCTTTGTTAAAAGAGAAGGTTCCCGCTTCCGGGGAAGATAAAACAAAATATTTTTATACTTTTATATTGACTTAATCAGGAACTCGGATTAGCCGGCTCACGCAGACCACCTTCCCATCCTCATTGAGCGAGAGCTACGCTTACGATGCGATTGATAAGGTCACCAGCAAGACCGACCGCAAGGGGCAGACGATCCAGTATGTCTATGACGCGCTGAACCGGCTGACGCACAAGGGCTACCCGGATGCGACGGGCGTGGATTACATCTATGACCTGGTCGGCAAGGTGAAGCAGGTCACGGACCCCACTGGGAGCTACGGCTTCGCCTACGACAATATGGGGCGGCTGATCGGCACGACCACGCAGTACACGTTTATCCCCGGCCAGACATACACGAACAGCTACGCCTATGACGCGGCTTCCAATCGGACCGGGTTTACCGCTCCGGATGGCAGCACAAATACATATGCGTACGACACGCTGAACCGTCTGAGCACACTGACGAACTCAGCAGCCGGGCAGTTTGGCTTCGGGTATGATGCCCTAAGCCGCCGCACCTCATTGAATCGTCCCAATGGCGTAAACACCAGCTACTCCTATGACAATCTCTCGCGGCTGCTCTCGGTCTTGCACCAGAACGGCGCGGCAACAATGGACGGCGCAAGTTACACCTACGATAATGCCGGCAACCGGCTCACCAGGACCAATTACCTTAATAATGCCGTGGACAGCTACACCTACGATCCGATTTACCAACTGACTCAGGTTCAGGAGGCGGTGAACGGGCAAGCGGCAACGACGACCGAAAGCTATAGCTACGACAATATCGGAAATCGGCTCAGCTCCTTGAATGTCGCCCAATATACCTATGACAGCTCTAATCACCTGAGTTCATCTTTGGACGGCGTGACTTACACCTACGACAACAACGGAAACACGCTGAGCAAGTCCAATCCTTCCGGTACGATGCAAAACGCCTGGAACTTTGAAAACCACCTCAGCAGTGTGACTCTGCCGACCGATGGAGGAGTAGTCAGTTTCAAATACGATCCATTTGGGTGAGCGGCTCCCCAATAGTTAATACAGTTTGAGAGCGAGTTTTCGGCAAAATC
>CAYTQA010000303.1:0-3942 GCA_964439495.1 uncultured Terriglobales bacterium
GGATTTTGCCGAAAACTCGCTCTCAAACTGTATTAACTATTGGGGAGCCGCTCATGTTTTCGAGGGCTGAAGACGCATATGCTTGCAACAACTCCTGCGGAAAAATCTAACGACGACATCGCCCGGGGAATGGCTGTTGCCTTTCCCTTACACCTGCTTCAGCTGCCGCTGATGGGTCTTATAGCAGTAGCTTCTGTTTGCCTTCCCCAGGCTGCCTTCTTCAGAAGGATCTATTTTGCTTCTCCCTTGCTCTTTATTGGAATCAGTCAGTTTATTTATCTGGGGCCGTTGATATACCTGCGGAAAAGACAGGGGCGCAGAAACTATGTAAAAGGCGTGTTAATTGTCGCAGCACTGACCCTACTGGCAAATGCCAGTTGCTGGGTCATAGCGCGGCTTACGATCCCTCAATTTTAAAAGCATTCCCATAAGGCATAGCAGAACCGCGCGAACTTCATGCCATGGGCCGCATTTTGGTGATACGCATTTTATGGTTCCATACCATCAATAACGTGACTCCGATCAGGACGAGGCCGATGCAGAGGCCAATCCATAATCCGGGCGCGCCCCAGCCCAGCTTGAAGCAGAGGAGCCAGCCCAGGGGCAATCCAATCGCCCAGTAAGCGATCAGGTTGGCCAGCATGGGAGTGTGGGTGTCGCCGGCGCCGCGCAACGCTCCAGTGGCAACGGTTTGCAGGCCATCGAAGAGCTGGAAGGCGGCCGCAATCAGCAGCAGCGCCGCGCCCATGCGGACCACCGCCGGATCGGGCGAGAAGATGCGCGCAAGCTGCCGGGGAAAGAGCAGGAACGTAAGCGCCGAACAACCCATAAAGCCCACTCCAAGAAGAATGGCCGTCCATCCGGCGCGACGGGCTGAGCGCGGATTGTTGCGTCCGATCTCCTGCCCCACGCGCACCGCCGCCGCCGAGCTGATCCCCAGCGGGACCATGTAGGTAAAAGCGGCACAGTTGAGCGCGATTTGATGTCCGGCCAGCGCCACCGCCCCCAGCTTGCCGCATAGCGCCGTCGCCGCCGTAAAGCCGCCAATCTCAAAGAGGATCTGGCTCGCGGCAGGCAGGCCAAGCGCCAGCAGGGCACGAAGCCTCTCCCACTCCAGCTTCAGGCCCATGGTGAGCAATCCCCAATGCTTCTGGCGGTCGTGATGGAGCAGCGCTATCAGGAGCGCCAAAGCCATATAAATCCGGGCGACGCAGGTGGACCATCCCGAGCCCGCCACCCCATAGGCGCGCGCTCCCCAATGCCCGAAGATGAAGATCCAGTTGAACAGGGCATTCACAATATTGGCCGAGACCAGCGCAAAGCTCACCGGCTTTACCACATTCACCGCCTGCAGATAGCGGCGCAGGGCAAAGTAAAGCAGCAGCGGCAGCGTGCTCCAGTTCAATGCGTTCAGGAACGGTGCCATCCCGCGCAGAAGCTCGCCGGAGACCCCCATGTGGCGCATGAGCGGTGTCCACAGCCACACGATGCCCATGAGCAACGGCGAGAGCATCAGCGCCAGGTAAATGCTGTGCAGCAGCGAGCGATTGGCCTCCTCGTGCTCACGGCGTCCAAAGGCTTGCGCAACCAGCGTGTCCAGCCCAAGCAGCAGTCCACTGCCAAAGATGGCAATGGTGTAATAGAGGCCCTGTCCCAGGCTCACCGCGCCGATGGCCAGAGCGCTTGCCGAGCCGGAGCTTGCGCCCGCCAGGTCACGCGGACCGGAGATGTGGCCGACCATGATGGTGTCCACGATGCCCATGGACATCCAGCCAATCTCCGCCAGCACAATCGGCGCGGCCAGGCGCAACATCGGGCGCAGGTCCTGCCGCAGCCATGCGCGTGGACGGGTCATGGAAGCTTCAGATTGGACGGGAGCAGTCATTTTTTTAGGTCAACAAAATACAGGTCAACAAATTATATGTGCAGGCCGTCCGAATCCCCGGCACAGCCGTTCTCCGAAGAACAATCCAGACTCGCAGCCAAGACCAGGGACCCTCAAAATCCATCGCGTCATTTACCATAGGCGACATGATCGTTGTGATCTCGGACCTTCATTTTGAGGAAGAGGCTACGGATGTGATCCCCGGACAGGACGGGCATCCCGACCTGGTCATTCGCCGCAATCTCGATCCCAGGGCTTACTGCAGCTTTATCGCGCAGATGGCAGAGGAGGTGGAACGGCGAAAGGCCAGCGATTTCGACCTGGTCATCGCCGGCGATCTTTTTGACTTCAGCCGCACCGTGCTTTGGTTCCAGGATGAGCTGCGCCCCTATGTCTCGCTGGAGGAGGTTTCGCCCGAACTGGAAGCCAAGATATTGAAGATCCTCGAGGCCATTGTCGCGGACCCCAGGGTAAAAGAGGCGTTGGAATCTTTCCGCCTGCTCGCCAGGGGACGTTATACGCTCTGGCCGGAAGAGCGGAACAAGAAAAAAGAAGAGCGCGATTTCCCCGCAAAGCGCATACGGATCCACTATCTCAGCGGCAATCATGACCGGCTCAGCAACGCCACCCCCAAAGTGCAAAGGCGCATACGGGAGCTTCTGGGGCTTGAGGGCGACGATAAGTTTCCTCATATCTTCAGGGCCGACGATCCGGCGGTGCTGGTGCGGCATGGCCATGAATATGACCGCAATAATTTCGCGCTCGATCCCGAGGAATTTAAGACCATCCCGCTGGAGGTCCCGGAGGAGGGCTACTCGCAGGCCAACTTCGGCGACTTCATCACCATTGATATTGCGGTGCGGCTGCCTTATCTCTTCCGCCACAAGCATGGCGACCGGAAGATACTCGGCGACAAGGTGCTTTCCAGCCTTTATCTGCGGCTGCTTCAGTTTGACGATGTGCGGCCGCAGTCGGCGCTGCTCGATTATCTGCTCGATACATCGGACGGCAACTACTCGGCGGAAGAGGCCTGGGAGCAGCTTGTCCCCGTGCTCCAGCAGTTGCTGGACGAAGTGCATGACCATCCGTTTTTTCGCCATTGGCTCTCGAAGCGCGCCAAGCCCTGGGCGCCGGCGGAGTTGGAGTCCGCGCGCGGCCTGCTCAAGCTGGGCGGCTGGCGCAATCGCATGGCGCGGGAGGCGGCGCGAAAGCTCACGCATTTCTTTATGGGCGGAGAGACTCCCGGTCCGGAGATATTTGCGCAGCGCGAGCAGGCCATCCAGAGCGGAGAGGTGCGCCTGGTGCTGGCCGGTCACACCCATACGCCCCAGGTCTCGCTGGCAGCCGCCGACCCCGACAGCGATCGTTTTTACATCAATACCGGCACCTGGCGGGATTCGATCCCGTCGACCCCGGACCGCCGGACCTTTGGCCGGCTCAAGACCCTCACCTATGTGACCCTGTACAGCTCCGCCGAAGAGCAGGGCAACAGCAAGCACGGATCGTTCGACTCCTGGACCGGTTATACCAAACAGTGGGACGAAGATAGTCCGGAAGATGGAAAAAAGTAAATAGGCCGGTTTAGTTTGGGCGGAAGATTAGAAATTTCTTTGCTGGCCTATGGATGCG
This sequence comes from uncultured Terriglobales bacterium, assembly GCA_964439495.1. GTDB lineage: Bacteria > Acidobacteriota > Terriglobia > Terriglobales > Acidobacteriaceae > CAYTQA01. The sequence goes on from CAYTQA010000303.1 coordinate 3,515, forward strand.
CGTTAGAGCTGATTCAGCCTGAGGAAGGACTTGCAGGTGTTTAGAAGCTGCTCCTGTTCTGTTGGCTCCAGGGAAGAGAATTCCATCCCATAACGATGGCCGCGATGATTGCGCACCACTGCCTGCACCTTCAGCGGCTTGGGCTGGTCGGGCAGGATGAGCTCCATCTCCAGTTTTTCACAGAGCAGCAGCTCGATGGGCACATAGCAGGACATGCCTCCGATGGCCACCTCGATGCTTCGTCCGTAAACCGTTTGTTTACTGCCCTTGCACGAGACGCTCACTTTGACGCAAAGACTCACCGGAAACCGGGGCCAGCGGCGCTGCACCGCCCATTGAGGTTGAGCAGCCGCGGCTGAGGGGTTCATATGCATAGGATTGCCTCAGAGTAGCCCGAAAGCGATTTCCCCGGCCATGAACGACAGTGA
>CAYTQA010000304.1:0-3939 GCA_964439495.1 uncultured Terriglobales bacterium
TCAATAGTGTATGGATACGCCGTTCGTTGGCTGAAAGTTGCGAATCCTCAAATAGAGATGCTGTAGCGGGAGTTTTTGATTCAGGCTGGAACTTCGCCGAAAGATCGAGCTTGGTCTCCGCCGGAAGCTCTTCCCACACGTCTTCCCATGTGGCCGTGAGCTTGGCCCCCTGCTTGATCAGGGTATTTGGCCCCCATGAATTTCTGTTCATAACGTTGCCGGGAACGGCAAAGACTTCCCTGCCCTGTTCGATGGCGCAGCGCGCGGTCACGCGGGTCCCGCTATACTCGCCTGCCTCCACCACCAGCACTCCCATGGAAAGGCCGCTGATCACCCGATTGCGGATGGGAAAATTCTGCGGCGCGGCAAAGGTGCCGACTGGAAATTCCGTGATCACGGCCCCGCCATTCGCCAGAATGCTCTCGGCTAATTTCCTGTTCTCGCGCGGATAGAAGACGTCGATCCCCGTGCCCCACACAGCTATGGTTTTGCCTTTGCCATTCAGGGCCCCTCGATGCGCAGCGGTGTCCACCCCGCGCGCCATGCCGCTGATGATGACCAGGCCGTGATTCACGAGATCGCTCGCCAGCCGTTCGCTCATTCCAATCCCATAAGGCGTGGGGTGGCGCGTTCCGATGATCGCGATGCCGGGCTCCAACAGCAGGGCCGCATCTCCCTGCACATACAGGACTGGAGGCGGATCATAGATCTGCTTCAGCCGCGGCGGATAAGATTCTTCATGGATGCACACGAGCTGCGCACCCACGGAATCCACTTTCATTTGCTCCTCTTCCGCGAGCTGAAGCGACTTGCCGAGCGCGATTGATTGCGCGGAAGCGGCCTGCAATCCGGCTGCTTCAAGCTCGGTGAGCGAAGCCCGAAAGACGGCCTCCACATCCCCAAATTTCTCCAGCAGCTTGCGAATTCGCGTGGGGCCCAGGCCAGGAGTGAGCGTCAAGGCCAGCCAGCGCAGACGCGCTTCCTTCAAACGCGGGCTTGAAAGCGGAGCTGCTTTTGCGGAAGCGGGAACATGCATGGACTCACCTTAACCTAAATCGCGGACTTTACACGCCCTGAATTTCTTCTGTCAAGACCGCATATCGAATACGACTGATAAAATGGCCTTTCCCATGCATTCATTTCGCGTCTCCGCCATCAGCTATTTAAATACCGCTCCCCTGATGTGGAGCTTCGAAAACGCTCCCGGACAACACGAGCTGCGCAGGACCTTCGAGGTTTCTTATACGATCCCCTCCCTTTGCGCCCAGGCATTGCGCGAAGGCTCGGCTGATATTGGGATCATCCCCATTGCCGCTTACGCCAGCATTCCCGACTTGGTCATTGTCCCGGACATAGCCATCGCGGCCACTGGGCCGGTGCGCTCCATTCTGCTCATCAGCAAAAAGCCGATGCAGGAGATCGAAAGCGTCGCGCTCGACAGCTCCTCGCGCACCTCCGCCGCACTCGCCCGGATTTTATTTCGCAAATTTTATGGCGTTACGCCATCTTTTCTGGAAGCATCGCCGGATCTGGACCAGATGCTCATGCGTGCCGATGCCGCCTTACTGATCGGCGATAATGCCCTGAAGGTGGAGCTTTCCCGCTACCGCACCTGGGACCTTGCGGAAGAGTGGCAACGTTTTACCGCCAAACCCTTCGTCTTTGCTTTCTGGGCGGTGCGCCGGGCCTCCGCCAACGAAGAGCAGTTGCAAAATATTGCACGCGTTTTTCAGGAATCCCGGGATGCCGGCCTGGCGCATATCCCAGAGCTTGCGAAAGTATGGGCCCCAAAGACCGGCCTTTCCGAGGCTGCAATCGAGCATTACCTCTCCAGGAACATCCATTACCATTTCGAAGCGGAGCTGGTGGAGGGGATGCGACTCTTTTTCAGGCATGCCGCGGAGTGCGGGGTGCTCCCTGAAATTCCCGAGCTGCGTTTTATCCCTGACCATCGCCCGGTCACAGCAGGCATTCAAACACAGGGCCTCTCAGCGCGATGAAATCCAGAAGCTTGGTCCCCTTAATCTGCATCTAGATAACACTAAGGACGTAGTACTTTTCGGCCCGTCGCGGCCATCTATTGCATGTCTCTACTTTTAGCTTCGGGCATCTGGGCCACATTAAGAAAGCTGGGTTTTTTTGGCCAGATATTACTGGGCGTTGTGGATGCCTCGGTCATTCCCACACCGGGCAGTCTTGATGCGTTGACCATACTGCTTGCCGCCGGAAACCAGCAACTCTGGTGGTTATATGCCATCGGGGCGACCATAGGTTCGGTGATTGGGGGCTACATTACGTATCGGATCGGCGTAAAGGGGGGTAAAGAGGCGCTGGAATCACGCGTGCCCGCAAAGAATTTAAAAAGAGTCTACTCCTTAAGCGAAAAATATGGATTTGGGGCGATTATGGTCCCTGCCATCTTGCCGCCGCCGGTCCCGCTTTCCCCGTTCCTGATCGCCGCAGGGGCGATGCGCGTCCCTAAGCACAAGTTTGTGACCGCCTTCACTTTGGGCCGTTTAATCCGGTATGGAATCATGGCGTATCTCGGAAAGCAGTACGGCAAGCACATACTGAATTTTCTTGCGCGATACTATAAACCGATTCTTTGGGGCGTGATAGGACTTGCCGTGGCGGGAGGAATTGCAGCCACCGTGTTCTTTATTCGCCGCAAGCAGCAGGGTCTTCCGGTATTCCGCTCCGCTAAGAAGCGGCCTCCAAAACCTGCGGCAAAAACCGCCTGAGCCAAAAATCGCCTGAGCGCAGTCTTCTCCAGACTAGTAGGCCCAGCGCAACAAGGTAGCGCCCACTGTAAATCCCGCGCCCACCGAGGCGAGGAGCACCAAATCGCCCTTCTTCAGCTTGCCTTCCTCCATTGCGGTCTGCATGGCCAGGGGAATGGTGCCGGCAGTGGTGTTGCCGAAACGATCGATATTGATGATGACGCGGTCCTGGGAAAGTCCCAGCCGCTCGGCTGCCGCATTGATGATTCGCTGGTTGGCCTGGTGGGGGATAAACACGTCCACATCCTTCCCCTTATAGCCGTTGCGCTCCAGGACGCGCTCGGCAACCTCCGACATCTTTCGCACCGCATATTTGAAAACCGCGCCTCCATCCTGGTGAACGAAGTGCATTTTTTTGTCCACGGTCTCGTGCGTTGCGGGATTCAAACTGCCTCCACCGGGCATGTTGAGGAAACAGGAGCCCGACCCATCCACCTCGTGAAGAAAATCGATGATGCCGATATTTTCGCCGTCTTCCACCGGCTCGACAAGCACCGCCCCCGCGCCATCGCCGAATATCACGCAGGTAGCGCGATCGGTATAGTCGATAATGGAGGACATTACGTCCGCTCCGATCACCAGCACTCTTTTGTGTGCCCCCGTCTGGACAAACTGCACCCCAGTCTGCAAGGCATAAAGAAAGCCGGAACAGGCGGCCGATACATCGAACCCCCACGCTCCCGCGCAACCCAGTTTGTTCTGGACCATGCAGGCGGTGGAGGGAAAAATCATGTCCGGGGTCACGGTACCGATAATGATGGCTTCCACGCTGCCGGGATCGATTCCGCGCTTCTCCAGCGCGGTGCGGGCCGCTCGGCACGCCAGGTCCGAGGTGGCCGTCCCCTTCTCCACAATGTGCCGTTGTTTAATGCCAGTGCGGTCCACGATCCATTGATCGTTGGTATCAACCATTTTTTCCAGATCGTGATTGGTCAGTAGGCGGGGCGGAACATAGGTTCCGAGGGCGCTGATCTTTGCCCGGACAAGGTTCTTCAAATTTGATTCTCTCCAAAGGTCGCTGTCTTCCTCCGGATGAAGGCTGACATCGAGAGGGAGCAGGCGGGCACATAAACAGACACCGGGAGACCCACTGCACACGCACTAGCCCGTTACCGTTGCTTCCTTCCGGACCTGGCGGGGTTGGCGGGATTGCGTTGCG
>CAYTQA010000305.1:0-3933 GCA_964439495.1 uncultured Terriglobales bacterium
TGACGCGCTGCTGGATCGATGATTTTACGGTATCCGGGGAGCTGATCTGCTTTCTGGCCATGTTCACGCCCACCCTGACCATTCCCCTGTCCAGTCAAAGTTCCATATCCGCTAAAAGGCTTCCCTACTTTCCCCAAAGCTAAAGCCAGATTGATATAGCACAGAGTATTTCGCACCCCTTGGGATTGTCGCTCTGGACCGCGCGCAGTCAGCACCATGGCCGTATCCGCTCTACCAAGAAGTTCGGCGGCCAGAATGAGGTGAGGCTCGGAAACACCAGTAATGCGCTCCACGCGGTCAGGCCAATAGCTCGCTACGACTGCTTTTACCTGCTCAAAATTTTCCGTTCGCCTGCGGATGTATTCCTGATCAATCGAACCGGTCCGAATGAGAAGATGCAGCAGGCCATTGGCCAAGGCGGCGTCTGTGCCTGGCACAAGGCGGAGATGAAGCGCCGCCGCTCTTGCCGTCGGCGTAAGTCTCGGATCAACCACAATCAGCTTTCCGCCGTTTGCCCGCTGCTTTTCGAAATACTGCATGATCGGAGGCATGGTTTCGGCAACATTGCTTCCGGCCAGCAAAATTACCCCGGCCCCGGCGATGTCCTCCACGGGAAAAGGCAGTCCTCGGTCCATGCCAAATGCCTTGATTCCCGCCGCAGCCGCGGACGACATGCAAAATCGGCCGTTGTAATCTATGTTCGAAGTGCCCAGCGCCACCCGCGCAAATTTACCCAGCAAATACGCCTTCTCGTTGGTAAGGGAACCGCCTCCGAATACTCCAACCGCCTCTTTTCCATGCTTCCGTGCAGCTTGTTGCATAGCCTCCGCTGTTTGTTTTAATGCGGCCTCCCAGGTGGAAGGAGCGAGCACGCCACGAGCGTTGCGGACCAATGGTCGCAATAGACGCTCCGGGTGCCTCAGCAAATCCGCTGAAGTCCATCCCTTAATGCAGAGCCCGCCACGATTTACCGGGAAATCCTGATTGGGAGCTATCTCCATGCTTTCGGCCCGTTCCGTGAGATACACCCCACATTGAAACGCGCAATAAGGACAATGCGTGGCGACTGCCTGAACTTCGGATTGCGCGCCTTGAATAAATTGGGCCTGCATGTTTGGCATAAAAAGGGATTGAGATATTCAGCAAATGCACCGCTTTAGGTCAGAATAGGCAGCCTCGAGCTGAATGTGAAATGGATAGTTTGGATTGCCTGGATTCAAGAAATGAGTAATAGGAATGCGGAGAAAATAAAAACGCAAGCCCCGGACCATTAGAAATCCGGGGCTTGCATTCATCTATTCATCGTGAACAGAGGATATTCGCAAAACTTCATGCCGAGCGGGAAAGCATCCGTCTGTAGGAAGAGGGAGCAAACGAAGAGGAAGTAAAGATCAACAACTGACTGCGATCTCCGTCGCCTCATGCTTTTCGCGTCGCGCGCTCATCAGATATTTGTGGACCGCCTGGGCCGCGCTTCGACCTTCGGCGATGGCCCACACCACCAGCGATTGTCCGCGACGCATATCGCCCGCCGCGAAAACCCCGGGCACGGAGGTGGCGAAATCCCTGGTGGCCACATTGCCGCGCGCATCGAGTTCCACGCCAAGTTGTTCGAGCATGCCATTGCGCACTGGACCGGCAAAGCCCATCGCCAGCAGCACCAGATCGGCCTCCATGATGAATTCGCTGCCCGCAATCGGCTGGAAGGTGGGGGCCGGGCCCACGCGAATGGCATGGAGTTGCTTCACGTTGCCATGCTCATCGCCGGTAAAGTTGGTGGTGGCGATGCTCCAATCGCGGACGCAGCCCTCTTCATGGGAGCTTTCCACGCGCAGTTGCATGGGCCAGAGCGGCCACGGAGTCCCCTTGGCCCGTTCTTTAGGAGGCATGGGCATGATTTCAAACTGATGCACCCAGGCGGCATGCTGGCGATTCGAGGTCCCCACGCAGTCGGCGCCGGTGTCCCCACCGCCGATCACGATTACCCGCTTGCCGGTCGCGAGAATGCTTTGCGGCTCCGGGACTGTGTCTCCTTCGCAGCGGTGGTTCTGTTGCGGCAGGAACTCCATGGCGAAATGCACGCCCTTCAGTTCGCGCCCAGGGACCCGCAGGTCGCGCGGCTGCTCGGCGCCTCCCGACAGCAGTATGGCGTCGAACTCCTTGCGCAATTCTTCCACCGGAACATTCTGCCCCACATGGGCATTGGTGACAAAGCGCACGCCCTCCGCCGACATCTGCTCCAGGCGGCGGTCAATCACATGCTTTTCCAGCTTGAAATTCGGGATGCCATAACGCAAGAGCCCGCCGATGCGGTCGGCCTTTTCGAAGACCGTAACCTCATGGCCGGCGCGGCGCAACTGCTGGGCCGCAGCCAGGCCGGCGGGACCCGAGCCCACAATCGCAACTTTTTTCCCGGTGTGGGACCTCGGCGGCTCTGGCCGGATCCAGCCCTCCTGAAACGCCCTCTCCACAATCGCCTTCTCAATCTGCTTGATCGATACCGGAGGACTGGTAATGCCCAACACGCACGCGGCCTCGCAGGGCGCTGGGCAGATGCGTCCGGTAAACTCTGGGAAATTATTGGTGGCGTGCAACTGCCGGATGGCCTCTCTCCAGCGGCCGTGATAAACCAAATCATTCCAATCGGGAATGAGGTTGTTGACGGGGCAGCCGGAATTGCAGAACGGCACGCCGCAATCCATGCAGCGCGCGCCCTGGGTACGGACCTTCTCTTCCGGAAATTCGTAATAAATCTCAAACCAGTCATTGACCCGTTCGGTCACTGGCCGGGTTTTGGGAACTTCCCGCGTATATTCAAGAAAACCGGTCTTCTTGCCCATCGTTAACCCATCCCCACAATATTGTGACGCGCCGTTAAAATCTGATCGGGAAAAATCTCTCCCAATCCTTGCGTAATCGGGACCGACGGAACATAGACCTGCTGTCTTTTCGGCACTCCCAGGACCCGCTTGTATTCCTGCGGAAAGACCTTTACGAAGTATGGCAAGGCCTTCTCCCAGTGTTGCAGGATGCGCTTCGCGCGCCGGCTCCAGGTAAGCTCCAGATGGCGCGTGATCAGCTTGTGCAGCACCGCCCTGTCTTGCGCATCACTGACCGGCTCCAGGTCCACGGAGGCAAGATTGCACTGCTTCTCCGCGAACTCGCCGGTTTCATCGAAGACGTAAGCGATACCGCCGCTCATGCCGGCGGCAAAATTGCGTCCGCATTTGCCCAGCACCAGCACCAATCCATTGGTCATGTATTCGCAACCATGATCGCCAACCCCCTCCACTACGGCGGTAGCGCCGGAGTTGCGCACCGCGAAGCGCTCTCCCGCTACTCCGTTGAAGAAGGCCTCGCCGCTGGTGGCGCCATAAAGCACGACGTTTCCAACCAGAATATTTTCTTCCGGGGCAAACTTGGAATTTTTCGGAGGATAGATGATCAACCTTCCGCCCGAAAGCCCTTTGCCCACATAGTCGTTGGCATCGCCTTCAAGGGTCAGGGTCAGCCCCTTCGCCAGGAAAGCCCCAAAGCTCTGGCCCGCTGAACCAGTGAATTTGATCTGGACAGTGTCGTCAGGCAGTCCTGCCGAGCCATATCGCCGGGCGACCTCGCCGCTCAACATGGTGCCGACAGTGCGATGAACGTTGCGAATCGGCATCGCAAGCCTTACCGGCGTAAGCTCCTGCAAGGCCGGGGCGGTCTGCTGAATCAGCCTGCCATCCAGCGCCTCGGAGAGGCCGTGGTCCTGCGCCTGCGTGCAGCGCCGGGGAATGCCTGCCACCGGCTTCGGATTGTAAAAAATGGCGGACAAATCAATGCCGCGGGCCTTCCAGTGCTCCACCGCCGGCTGCGTGTCCAGCATATCGACGCGCCCAATCATCTCGTCCATGCTGCGGAAGCCCATCTGCGCCATCCATTGCCGCACCT
>CAYTQA010000306.1:0-3931 GCA_964439495.1 uncultured Terriglobales bacterium
TGGGACCATCAAGGCCATCGAGCGCGGATATATCCAAAGCGAAATTCAGAATGCGGCCTATGAATATCAGCAGGCGGTCGATCGGAAGGAGATGATCGTGGTGGGGGTAAACCGCTTTGAAGCGCAAGGACCCAGGCAAATCCCGATCTTCAGGGCGGACGAGACGCTGGAACGCAAGCAGGTGGAGCGGGTGCGGGCCCTGCGCGCTCGACGTAATGCTGAGAATTGGCGGCAGGCGCTTAGCAAGGTGGAAGAGGCGGCCCGGAACGGCCCGAATTTAATGCCTCAGATCATCCATGCCGTCGAGAGCGATTGCACGGTGGGAGAAATTTCGAGCTGTCTGCGAAAAGTTTTTGGGGAGTACAGGGAAGAGGTAACCATTTGAAGCCTTCCGCGCCATTCAGCATCTAAGTTTCTATCACTTATACTGGGCCTCGAAGCCGCATGCTTCTCTGCAATCCTTGCAGTAATAACAGCCATCATGGCAGAGTCGCACATTATCGGACCCCTGGCATAAGGCGCAATATTTATCGCAGGAGCAGTGTGCTTCGTCTTTATCGCACTGCACGCATATAAAATTTTCGGCCATTTGATTAATTTAATTTGTTCTCGAAGCGATGAAAAGGTCACCATAGTTCGAGGCCCTGCGATCAGGAGGCTAGCTGGAACTCTTCTCGATTTTCTTCATTTCTTTCAGAAGCGCGGCCTCCACCTTGCCTGACCGGCGCTCCCCGCGCGCCACCCGGCTCACGTAAGAAGGGTCGATTCCAAGTTGACGGGCCACCCGGCTGTAAATGCCGCGATAAAGAGTTAATCTAGTAAAGGGCGAATCTTTGGTACTATCTGTCATGATTGTGACCCTGAGGAAAAAGCCTTCTTTGGAATAATGGTGCTACATCGGATGAAAGTGATGTCCAGAACCAGTCCATTTAGGCGTAAACAACGTTATAACTCAAAAGTTATGACGAGAATAGCTGCGCGAAATGTTTTTTGTCAAGGACGGATATGCGAAGCGGCGCTAAATTAGCCAGACCCGAATGGGCCGAGAAGATTGAAAAGCTGCGCGAGAAGCTGAACCTGAATCAAGCCAGCCTGGCCCGGCTGCTGCACGTTTCTCCCATGGCGGTCTCCCGCTGGGAGCGGGCGGTCAATGAGCCGGAGGCGGGCTATTACATCCAGATGGGTACGCTGGCCGGCGAGCCCGATTGCTGGTATTTCTGGCAGCGCGCCGGTCTGCCCTCCAGCGACCTTATGCGCGCCCTGCGCAGGAACGAAAATCCCGGGACGGCAGGCAGCCCGGCCACGAAAGAGTCAGGCAATGCCTTGCATCCAGTCCCATTGGTGAATGTTTCAGTTTCAACCTCCGGACCGGGAGACAACGAGCCGAATCTCGAGCATCTGCCCACCACCGGCACTATTATCGTTCCCCAGGAATGGAGCCAACACTCTCTTGCGGTGAAGTGCGTGCATGTTAAAGGGAATGGGATGGCGCCGCTGCTCTCTAATGGCTCCATTGCGGCCGTCGATCTGTCCCAGTTTGACCGCACCCGCCTTTATGGACAGATCGTCCTTTTGTGGCACAAGGACCATGGGCTGAAGATCCATCGGCTGCAGAAGTTTGGCGAAAGCGAAGTCCTGATGTCGGAAGACAAAGGGCAAACCCCGGCCTTTACTCTGGACCGCAATTGGCGGCTGCTTGGAAAAATCGTCTGGTGGCTCAGCCGCCCCGAATCCACTTAGGCCAGCTCTCTTTCCGGGATTGTTCCCTCGCCGGCGCTGAAATCCTCCAGAACCGAAGTCTGCTACCCACATTCTCCACTCAGCAGCATCTATCGCGAAATGGTTGGGCCTGAGGGCAGGGAAATAGATCTGAACCTATCTGTCGCAATATCAGATTTCATTAGTCCCCAATCTGAGCACCTCGATTTTTGAGCAGCAGTATCGAATGAGCTCACGAACTTTGTTATATTTGAGTCACCATTGGTGACTCTGAAAGGCATGATTAAGGTGGTTCCCCGCATGACTCTTACACTGGATATCTGGGTTCAATCATGGGTGGCAGTATTTTCGATAAACCTGAATGGGCTGATAGGATCACCAAACTTCGTGAAAGCCAAAAATTAAGCCAGGCTGCATTGGCGAAACGGCTTAACGTCTCTCCAATGGCGCCCTCTCGCTGGGAACGGGGGATCAACGAACCCAGCTCAGAGATTTATATGCAGTTGGGGAAGATGGCGGGAGACCCAGACTGCTGGTATTTCTGGCAGCGCGGCGGCCTTTCCCGCGAGGACATCTCCAGCGTAGTCGCGGGCTTTGGCGCCGGTTCCAGCGCAACCAAAATCGAACCTGTAAAGCTTTCCGCCAACGGGTATGAATTTGAGGGTTTTCCCCTCGCCATCCGGTCAGACTTTCACTCGCCCTCCGCCGATGCGGTCATGGCGGTCCCACCGGAGTGGTGCCCAAATGCTTTAAAAACTGTCTGTGTGCATATCCATGAAGACGGAATGTCCCCCATTATCGCTCCAGGATTCATTGTGGCGATCGATACCTCCATGAATGAGCCCGGACAATTGCAGAATTCGATGGTGGCCGTGCTGGACCGCAATGACGGTCTGATCGTCCGTTGCCTGACGCGCTATGGAGATACCGATATGCTGATCGCGGAAAACCGCAGGCGCGATCCCATTCCCTACAACAGCCGGGACTGGAGGATCGTTGGCAAGGTCCTGTGGTGGATCGGCAGACCGTAGCCCTGGAAATCAGGGAGCGGGAAGTCGGTACACATTTTCAGCAGTCCTCTGGTTGCAGGCGCTCCCTGATCTTGCTCCATCTCGATTGACCGTCTAAAAATGTACGTGATACTTTAACCAGTTACATCCTCCTCTGCCGGGCAGGCAATCTGCTCTAAAGGATTTCCGTGGTCCCTATAACCGAGGCTCCGTCGTCCGCGCTGCGCAAAACCGCTCTGAACCAGGTCCATCGACAAATGGGCGCCAAGATGGTCGATTTCGGCGGCTGGGACATGCCGGTCGAGTACTCCGGACTTATCGCCGAACACCTCGCAGTGCGCACCGGGGTGGGCCTCTTCGACGTCAGCCACATGGGCGACATCCTCATTCGCGGTCCGCAGTCGCTGGCGGCGGTCCAGTACATCAGCATGAATGATGCTTCGCGGCTGCAGATAGGCCAGGCGCATTATTCCGCGTTGCTTTATCCCGAAGGGACTTTCGTCGACGATGTGATCGTCCACAAGCTTGGCGAAAACGATTATCTGCTGGTGATCAACGCCGGTACGCGCGAAAAGGATTATGGCTGGGTGAAGAGAAACGTCTCCAAATTTCGCTGCCATGCCGACGATATCGGGGATTATTACACTCAGCTAGCCATCCAGGGGCCGAAGGCCTTCGAGGTTCTCCGCCAGCTCACCGACGTCGATCTTTCCAGCATACAAAATTATTGGTTCAGGCATGGGACCGTCTGTGGAATTCCCAATGTGATGGTCGCACGCACCGGCTATACCGGCGAAGACGGCTTTGAAATCTACATCCCTTCCGACATCGAAACCAGCGCCCGCGTCTGGAACGAAGTCCTCGCGGCCGGCAAGCCGTATGGCATTCTGCCGTGCGGACTCGGCGCCCGCAATACTTTGCGGCTGGAGGCCAGGATGGCCCTCTACGGCCACGAGATCTCCGACACCATTAATGTTTGGGAGGCCGGCCTGGAGCGCTACTGCAAGATGGAAAAAGGCGACTTCATCGGACGCGAGGCCCTCGCTAGTGCCCAGGCCGCCGGGCTGAAGCGCACCCTGATCGGTTTGGAGATGGTGGAGCGCGGCATCGCCCGCGACGGCTATAAAATTTTCAGTGAGGCCGGCCACGAGATCGGCTATGTAACCAGCGGTTCGCCCGCGCCGTTCCTGAAAAAGAACATT
>CAYTQA010000307.1:0-3927 GCA_964439495.1 uncultured Terriglobales bacterium
ATACACCTTTACCAGTTCACGAATTTCCAGCAGCGCCATGGAGCAATGTTATCTCAGCCAAAAGGGCGGAACGGGGTCAACTTTTGTTATCGGTTTTTGCCGGGGAACTCTCCGTCTTCTTGCCGGTGTCACTGTTTCCGGAGGAGGATTTGTCGCTGGAACTTGAATTGGAATTGGAGGAGGAAGGGCTGGAGGGCCCGGCCTTTTTGGCGTAATCGGTCACATACCATCCGGAGCCTTTAAATTGCACCGAAGGGGCGGAGAGCAAACGCTCAGCTTCCCCGCCGCACTTGGGACATTCTTTGGTCTCCGGATCGGAAAATTTCTGAATTTTCTCAAACCGGTGATTACATTTTTTACACTGGTACTCGTAAAGTGGCACGATTGTCCTCTGGGCTCCTGAATTGATTGTAGAGTGTTTGAAAAAAATCAGTCAATTTTCTGGGTATTGCGCAACACCGGGAAGGTATTCACTTTGATGGATCAAGACGGCCAATCCGCCGCGACCGGCGAGCGGCTTACGGAGCTGATCGAGTCGTTCTCCAGTCGAGAACTCGCCTCTGGCTTGTATGTTGTTGGCACCCCGATCGGCAATCTGGAGGACATTTCATTGCGCGCGTTGCGCATCCTGCGGCAGGCCGACCTCATTGCCTGCGAAGATACCCGGCAAACGCAGAAGCTGCTGAATTACTTCAGCATCCAGACACGCACAGTGAGCTACCACCAGCACAATGAAGCGGGGCGCAGCCATGAACTGATCGCGCTGCTGAAGGATGGGGCGAAGATCGCCCTGGTTTCCGACGCAGGCATGCCGGGCATCTCCGACCCGGGCTCGATCCTGATCTCGGAGGCGGTCAAAGCCGGCATTCCGGTCACGCCTGTGCCCGGGCCTTCCGCTCTGATCTCCGCGCTGGTCGCCAGCGGCCTGCCGACGGAGCACTTCCGCTTCATTGGGTTTCTGCCCGCCAAGGCGGGACAACGCCGCAGCCTGCTGGAGCAGGTGCGGAGTGCGCCTGAGACCCTGGTCTTTTATGAGGCGCCACACCGCATAGCCGGAACCCTGGAGGATGTAGTCGCTCTCCTCGGGGCGCAGCGCCAGGTTGTGGTCGCACGTGAGTTGACGAAGTTGCATGAAGAGTACCTGCGCGGTCCGGCGTCGGAGGTGCTGCAAGCGCTTCGCGCCAAAGAGGACATAAAAGGGGAGATTACCCTGATGGTCCGCGGCTACGACCCTGCGGAGGAAAAAGAAACGCCGGGGATGAAGCAACTGGGGGCGCGCATGAAGGAGCTTTTGAGCGAGGGGACGGAAGAGAAGAGCGCGTTGAAAGTTGCTGCCCGGGAGTTCGGGATCTCGAAAAGCGAAGCTTACCGCGAATGGCAGAGGGCTAAAAAGTAAGCTTCACAGCATTGGGCAAGGGTAAAGCGCTATCAGGCGCGGCGATGATTCGGGTCCTTGTCCGATTCCCAGGCGCGCTTGGGGCGGGCAGGTTCGGCGGCATCGCGGTCTTCCACCCGATCGTAGACATAGCGGTCGCTCACTGTGCCCAGAGACTCGTTATACAGGCTCACGGAACCGGTGGCTTCCTTGAGCTCTTCGGTAAAATTGTGAATTGCCTTCAGGTGGTCGGCGCTGGCCGGGACCTCTGTTTTCGTGGTTTTCAGGAATTTTTGATACCCTTTATCTATCAGGCGCGCGATCTGGCCCCCGATCAGGTATCCGGGCTTGGCGAAGATGCGGATTCCGTCATCATCGGTTTTCTCGATGGCAGCCGAGCAGGAGTATTTTTTAAGAAATACACGATTTGAAACGCCAGGGGCGTCCAGCACATCAAATTGATGCTCCCTCAGGTGAGAAACTGCTTCATCGTAGGTGCGTTTTGTGTTTTTCTTAGCCATTTTTTGTATTTTATTCGCTTTCAAGGCTGGCGGGAGGCCAGCGATCAAACTGGCGATACGATAGCGGAATCCCGCGCTCGCGTTGCCCACTAAATTCAGTATAGCTAGACTAAAGTAACGTTAAAGGAAACGATACTCTCGCACAAGTGAGCAGGTTTCGGCAAATCGTATGAAGGCTGTCGCTCTTCCACAAACCAATATACGCGGCCCGCAGAGCCCACTCGGCACGGCGCAAACCGAACGAATCGGCAATACGCCGCTGGTCCGCCTGGAGCGTATCGGCAGCGAATTTCCCCGCATTCAAATCCTCGGCAAGGCCGAATGGACCAACCCGGGCGGATCGGTGAAGGACCGCGCGGCCTCGTTCATCGTGGCCGATGCCGAGCGGCGCGGAGAATTAGGCGCAGACAGCCGCAAAACCCTGCTGGATGCCACCAGCGGAAACACCGGCATCGCCTTTGCCATGATGGGAGCGGCCAAAGGGTTCTCCGTCACCCTGTGCATGCCGGAGAACGTTTCGACCGAGCGCAAGCGCATCCTGAAGGCGTATGGGGCAAAGGTGATCTTTACCGATCCCGCTGACGGTTCGGATGGCGCTATTCGCGAAGCGCGGAGGCGTTACGCGGAAAATCCCGACCGCTATTTCTATGCCGACCAGTACTCCAACGACGCCAACTGGCGCGCCCATTATTACGGAACGGCGGAAGAGATATGGCAGCAGACGGAAGGCCGGGTCACGCATTTTGCCGCTACCCTGGGGACCAGCGGGACCTTCGTCGGGACTACGCGCCGCTTGCGTGAGTTGAATCCGGCGGTCCATTGCACCTCCCTGCAGCCGGACTCGCCATTTCACGGCCTGGAAGGTCTGAAGCACATGGCCACCGCCATCGTCCCTAAAATCTATGACGCAACGCTCGCCGACCAGGATTGGGGGATCTCGACCGAAGAGTCGTATGCGATGTTGAAGCGGCTGGCGCGCGAGGAAGGGCTGCTGGCCGGCATCTCCGCCGGCGCCGCCGTGGTGGGGTGCCTCAGGCTGGCGCGGCAAATCATGGAGAGCGACTGGTTTGCGGAGCACGAAGAGGCCATAATTGTTACGGTGCTGCCGGATGCGGCGGACAAATATTTAAGCGAACGCTTCTGGGAGGAATAACCATGCTTACCATTTCACAACCAGAATTTGAGGCCATTCGCAGGCACGGCGAAGAAACTTATCCGCACGAATGTTGCGGAGCGTTGCTGGGAAAAATATCGGGCGAGGAGCGCCTGGTCGAGTTCACGGTGCGCTGCGGCAATACCCGCACCGACTCGCCCCGCAATCGTTATCATATTGCGCCGCAGGAGCTGGTGCGCATTCAGCGGCAGGCGCGCGAGCATGGCGTGGACATCGTCGGCTTTTATCATTCGCATCCCGACCATCCGGCGCAGCCCTCCTCCACCGATCTGGCGGAGGCGCACTGGATTGGCTGTTCTTATGTGATTACCTCGGTGGATAAGGGCGTGGCGAATATTACCAATTCCTTTGCCCTGAATGGGAGCACCGAAGAAGACAAGCGCTTCGAACCCGAAGGTGTTTACGTGCAGGACCGGGCGGAAGAATTCATACGAAGCCTGGCCGTGGCTGCCGGCGTATCAGACGATCTCGATATTGAGTGAACCCAAAGGACAAAGTTCAATGAAGATTCATATCCCGACCCCCCTCCGGCCGTATGCCGGTAAAAAAGATACCGTAGAGGTGCGGGCCAATACTGTAAGCGAGGCGCTCTCGCAACTCACCGCGAAGCATCCTGAATTGAAGGGCCATCTTTACACGGCGGATGGCAAGCTGCGCGCCTTCGTGAACGTTTATTTGAATGACGAAGACATCCGGTATCTCGCGACCCGGGAGAACACGGCGGTGAAGGACAGCGACAACATCTCCATCATCCCCTCGATTGCGGGCGGATCGGCAAACTGAAAGCGACTATGGCGACCACAGTACATACTTCTCCACAGACGGCAACATTAAACAAAGACGAAATCCTGCGCTAT
>CAYTQA010000308.1:0-3924 GCA_964439495.1 uncultured Terriglobales bacterium
TTGCCATTCAACAGATATTCGCTGTCCCCCGACCGGAAAAGACGGCGCGTGACTACGATCTCGCCCGCCTTGAACTGCTGCTTGAACTTGCGGCGGCGAATCTTGAGCACCACCGCGGTATTTCCCGCAGTGGAAGCATGGGCCTCCGCGCTCTCCGGGGCCTCTCCTTCGGGGTTCGGTGCGGCGCCCCCAGCCGATGGCTCTTCGGTTGCGGCAGCAACTAAATTGCCGTTTTCGTCATAGACCTGGCCGGGCTGGGCCTCCGCGATTGCCTCTTCGGTCTCTTCGGCGGCGGTGGCGCGCAGCGCTGCTTCGTCCCAATCGTCCTGTGGAAGCTCGTCCTTGATTTCGATCTCCGGTTCGAGATTGCCATTTCCGTGATAAACATCGGGATCGATCAGGGTAAGCGACACTTCCGCCATTCCGGTGGGCTTGCGGTCGCGGGTCCCGGCAAAGATTACGTCTTCCATCTTGATGCCACGGAGGCTCTTTGCCGACTGCTCGCCCAGTACCCACGAAATGGCATCGGAGATGTTGGATTTGCCGCAACCATTGGGGCCGACTACTGCGGCAACTCCCTCGCCATGGAATTTCAGTTCGGTGCGGTCACAGAAGGATTTAAATCCGAGAATCTGTACTTTTTTGAGCTTAAGCAACGGAAACTCCTTGTGGCGCGGTCATGCCGGAAAGTGGCGCCCACAAACAACTTGGCATCGGGGAACGCTGGGACAGCAAATACCGGGACACTCCGAATATCGGCACTCTCATGCGGCTAACTTTAGCTTTGAGAATGGCCTCGGTCAAGATGGCTACGCAATATGTTGTGGATATCCTGGCAACAATACTCTGTATTGCACCAGCCATGCAGCAAATGAGCAGATTTGTAGAAATGGATTGCACGTGAGAGGTATGCGGAGGATGGTTGCGAGAGCTGTGGAAATCATAGCACTAATTGCAAGGCAAAGCAGCCATAATCCGGCAATTTTTCAGCCCGAGCTATCTTCCCAGGGCTTTTGGGGAGATCAGGGCTTTTCGGTCGGACGCAGCACAATTTCGCTGGTAAAGGCATGTCCCGGCTGGGTGACGATCATCCCAACCAGATTGGCTACATCTTCGGGGCGCAGCATTTTGTCCGGATTTTTTCCCTCATGAGGGCTGAGTTCGGTGTTGGTCGATCCGGGGCAGACAACAGAGACGCGGATCTTGTATTTACGCAATTCTTCGGCCACGGAATAAGAGAGGCCGTTCAGCCCCCATTTGCTGGCTGCATAAGCGGCGCCATTGGGCAATGGATTTTTGCTGGCAATGGAAGAGATGTTGACGATGTCCCCACGCCCGGCGGAGATCAGCAGGGGAGTAAATACCTTCATACAGTAAAAAGCGCCGCGAAGATTGGTGTTGAGGATGCGCTCCCATGCGGCTGGCTCCAACTCATGGAGCGGCGAGGAGAAGCCTCCGACTCCGGCGTTATTGACCAGGATATTGAGGCTGCCGAAGGCATTTTTGACCTGATCGGAGAGGCGCTGCACATCCTGCCAGTGAGTGATGTCGCAAACCAGGGGCTCGCAACGGACTCCGGCCCGGCGAATGCCCTCCGCCGTTTCCTGCAGCGGAGCAGCGGAGCGGCCAGTGATTGCGATGGATGCGCCCAGTTCCGCAAGCCGATAGGCAATGGCGGCCCCAATGCCGTGTCCGCCACCGGTGATTACCGCGACTTTGTTTTGCAGGGGAAGGTTCTTCATATTCGCGCCAGATTGTCGAATCCGCGGGGGTGGGCCGTGGTGTCCAAATAGAATATCAAGAACGCCGGTCGCGAGAGCGGGAAGGTCCAAACGTCCAACATTTCAGCAATGACAAGCATCAGAGCAGATATCGGTTTCATCTCCCATCTGGTATGTGCATCTGTTTACTTGCCATGATTCCAGTGCATTCTTATAATCATCGTTTCCCCGGCGTATTCGTATTCAACTCAGTCCATCATGCCGTGTATCGGGGAATTGAGGCAGTGCGGAATCATAAATTAGTGTTGTGATTGAGATTGATAGTATTTAGGGTAGGAGATTAGCTGTCCGAATAAGGAGCCAAGCATGAAGAAAGTATTTATCGCATCGATCCTGGCATTTGCGACATTCTCCGTCGCCCAGGATACTCAAACCACCGGACAGTCGGCCGGAGGCGCTCAAAACCAGGCGCAGCCCGGCGCCGCGACTGGCCAAGCGCCGGCGAACCAGACGCAACCCGGC
The DNA here is from genome assembly GCA_964439495.1 of uncultured Terriglobales bacterium. Classification (GTDB taxonomy): domain Bacteria; phylum Acidobacteriota; class Terriglobia; order Terriglobales; family Acidobacteriaceae; genus CAYTQA01. Next base: position 2,244 of record CAYTQA010000308.1, read on the forward strand.
ACTGCAACCAGCCAAGCCCCATCGAGTCAGGCGCAGTCCGCCCCGGCACAGCAGAAGGTCATCAAAGATCCCTCGGAATATAACTCCTACATGGCTGCCAGCCAGCAAACCGCTCCGGCGGCCAAGGCGGCTGCCTTCGAGCAGTTTCTGCAGACATATCCCAACACCGTGGTAAAGGAAGAAGCGCTGGAGCAACTCATGGGGGCCTATCAGGCAGCCGGAGACCAGGCGAAGATGACCGACGCCGCCAATCAACAATAACCCGCAATTGGTCCAGCAGGCTGCCCAACTGGCGCAGCGCGGTTTACAGGCGGCGCAGCAGCCCAAACCAGCGGACGCATCGGATGCGGATTGGCAGAAGCTGATTCAGGGCGTGAATGACATTTTCAATGGCGCCATTGGCATCAATGCCCTGCTGCAAAAAGACTACGCCAATGCCCAGAAGTATCTCTCGCAGGCGGTGCAGTCCAATGCCAACAACCTGCTCGATGTATATCCACTGGCACAGGCCTACATCCTGGCGGATCCAAAGCTGACCAACGATCAGCAGGCGCTGAACGGCATCTGGTATGCCGCGCGTTCGGTGGCTTTGGCCCCGACCCCGCAGGCGCAGCAGGAGATCAATAATTTCGGACTCTACTATTACAAGAAATATCATGGCGGTCCCGATGGCTGGGACCAGCTGGTGGCCCAGGCCAAGAGCGCGCCCAATGGCCTGCCGCCGCAGGGCTTCACCATCACCAAGGCCCCGCCGCCGCCGACCCCCGCTGAGTTCGCCGACCAGATCATGCAGAAGTACAACGGCGATGTCTCGCAAATGGCGTATGGAGACTGGCTCTTCATCCTCGGATCGGGCAATCAGAAGGATGCCGATGCGGTCTGGAACTTCCTGAAGGGCAAGTTGCTTCCCGTCAATGGCAAGGTCGTGAGCGCAACCCCTCAAGCGGTCCAGCTTGCAACCACCGACGATGATAAGCAGGAAAACAAAGCCGACTTGACCGTCAACATGACGCCGCCATTGCGCGTTCTACCGAAAGTGGGGTCCACCACCGACCTGGTGGGAAAGGTGGACAGCTATGTGACGCAACCCGCCTTGATGATCACGCTGACGGAAGGCAAGATGAAGAACGCCAAGGCCGCTGCGCCCGCGCGCCGTGGGACCGCTCGTCGTCGCCGTCATACAGCTCAATAGCATCCCTTAAAAGCCAGACAGGGCAGCCAAATGGCTGCCCTGTTTTTTTGTCCATCAAAATTATTGCCCCAGCATGATTCTTTGAATCGAACTGGCGTGGCCGGTCGCGGGATCGCATTCGATCACCACGCCACATAATCGCGGGTCGCCCTTTGCGGCCTCGAACTTTCCCGGCAGGCTCGATAGAAAGCGCTTCAGTACCAGCTCTTTCTCCACGCCAATCACGCTGTCATACGGTCCAGTCATGCCGACATCGGTCTGGTACGCCGTTCCCATGGGCAGAACTCGCGTGTCCGCCGTGGGTATGTGGGTGTGCGTGCCTAAAACAGCGGTCACGCGTCCATCGAGATACCACCCCATCGCCACTTTTTCCGAGGTGGCCTCCGCATGAAGATCAACTACGATCACTTTGGCCTTGATCTGGGAGAGGACCTGGTCGGCGGTGCGAAAAGGGCATTCATTGTTGGCCATGAAGACGCGCCCCTGAAG
>CAYTQA010000309.1:0-3909 GCA_964439495.1 uncultured Terriglobales bacterium
AATGCCGAGGACATGGGAGAGGTGGGATTGGATATCGGCATATTCGGGCCCTGATTCAAGGAGCCCGTCCCCATGGAGGAATTAAAGCCGCCGCTCCCGGCAGCCGGAGTCATGCCAGCGGCCGGGCTGCCGCCTCCATTTTGATTCGAGGTCGCGTTGAACGAAGTACCGGTGGAAGGCAGCATCTCGCCGAAATGGATAAGCTTCCAGTCGTCCTTTCCGGTGATGGGATCTTTATAGCGCTTGCGCAGAAAGCGCATGTCATTTGTGTTTTCCAGTTGCTCGATGCTGATGGGATAGCGACCGAATTTTTTGTAATAGCGGCCAATCGCCCGCGCGTACTGGTTGCCGCGATGGATGAGCTCTTCTTCGTGGTCCCGCTTGATGGCGGTTTTGGCGGCGGGAATGGAAGCCGTAAGCGCGATCATCATCAAGGTCAAAAAGAAAATCATCAGCAGCAGGACGTAGCCCTGCTCGCCGCTTTGCTGTTTCGAGAATTGCCGTGTTGCAAACTTCACAATCATCAGCTTTGGGTAAGCGGGATCGTCTGTCTGTTGTTGTTCATCACGTCCTCGATCTCAACCGAGGTCTTGCCGATATGCATTACTTTGTAATGCCGGTTCACGATGTCGCCTTCACCCGCGATAAAGATATCTTCCCCTTCGGCAAGAAAGATGCGCGCGGGCTCGCCTGGCCGGCTGGCAAATCCATAGAACTTTAATGGAATCGGTGGAGGCGGCGGTGGAGTGGGCCTGGGCGTTGGGGCGGGCGGCGGACAGTGCGGAGCGCAGCCAGGCACGGTTGGCCTGGGCTGGACAGGTCTTGCCTGGGCATATTCGAATATATTTCTTCCCGAGCCCTGATACTCTTCACTCTCGACCGATTTCAAAGCCGGGGTGCGCAGGCTGGGATCGAGATTTTCCCCCGCATCTTTTCCCTTGCTTCCTCGCGGGCGAATGGCGGGCGCATGGGCCGCGCCCTGCATCGGTGTTGCCGAGGATGCCTCCCCGGGAGCTGGACTTTCTGAGCTGCTTACCCATCGCCAAAGCAGAAAGACCATGACCACCCCTAAAGCGATTGCCATGTAGACTTTTCTGCGATCCTCGAAACCAGCCTTCATTCAGCTCTCATTCTGCAAATAAGTTTCAAATTTGATGTTCAGCCGGACTTCATTTCCGCTTCGCTGCCCCGGCCCGGACTGGCTGCTCCCACCGGCGAGGCTCACCGTATCGATGATGAAGAATATCTTGTCGCGTTCCAGGGCGTTGATAAATTTCGCCAGGCTGGAATAGGGACCATGAAAATCGGCTTGCATCTTCAGGGAGAGCAACTCCGGAATATCGGTGCTCTCGGTCTTGTATTGGACACCGCTGATGGAGACATTTTCCCGGGAAGCGAGTTTGCCTACCTCTTCCACCACATCGGAATAACGCGAGGCGAGCCGGTTTTTGTAAAACTTTTGAATGTCCGTATCGGCCTGTTTGAGTTTGCCGTCCACTCCACGCAGGGGGGCGACTACGCGGGTCAGCCGTTGCGTTTCCATCTCCGCGGCGTTGAGCGCCTGCCGTTGCGCGGTCAAATCATTGCGGCTGGGCAGCAGCAGGTAAGTGGCTGCGGCCACATCCACCACTCCCAGAACAATGAGAATGATGATGATCCGCTGGCGAATGCCGGTGAGGTCCGTCATCACTCCTTCTCCTGTGCCGCCGGCTTCGATCCCGCGGGAATATAGTCCGCCTCGATCTGCGCCTTTACAACATTATCGCTGGCGCCCTCCCTGCCGGAGGTTTCCTGCGTGAGTTGCGGGAACCGGAAGTGCTTCGATTTTTCCAGGGCCATTAACAGCTCGACGGTCTGCTGACGGGTCTCTCCGGCAACATCCATCTTCACTGTCAGCCGGTTGCCTTTCTCGGTGGTGGGAGCGATGGAGACGATATGCACCCGTGGAGGCATGAGCCGTTCAAGGTCGGCCAGCACCTCTGTCCAGGAAAACGATTTGCGCAGGATCGCCTCATTTAGAAATTCCGAGCGCGCCCGCGTACCGCTGTTCTCCGGCCGGTTCAGGATGGCCACGGCGGTATTCTCTTCTCTCTGGAGTTGAGCAATCTTCTGCCGTTTTTTCTCCACATCGCGCCAGCCCTGGCGCGTATCCCGGAACCGCAGGATGGCGAAGGTGGCCAGCAGTAGCGTAAGCAGCGCCACCATACCCAGGATGCTGCCCCACAGAACGTAAAACTGCCGTTCATCCTGATACGGCCGGGACGCGAGATTGATTTCAATGCGCATTATTGGGCCAGAACTCCTGCAATGCCTGCCAGGGCCGAATTGGGCGGGGCTTCTCCGGAGAGACTTTCTCCGATCGTAAGGTTCGTCGTAAGTTCTTCCGGACGCACTCCGGTTTGCGCCTCCAGCGCGGCCCCAGCTTCCGCCAGTTCGGTTGTGCCTGCCAGTAGAATGCGCTGGATCCTGGCCGAATAGCTGTCTTCAAAAAAAACAATCGAAGGATAAACCGCCTCGGCGATTTCCGTCCCGGAAAGCGGACGCGCATTGGGCGCATCCAGGGTGCGGTAGAGCAGCACATCGTCGTCATTCACAATCGCCATGCTGATATACGGCCCCTCGATCTTGACCAGCAGTGTAGGCGTAAAAGCCTCCACTCCGGAGAGCGCGGCCAGGGTGGAAGGCAGGACCACCCCGGGCTCATATCCGGCGTCGCGAAAGGCCGCTTCGTATCCCTCCAGTACTTCCGTGGCGGTCACCGCCGCGACGACCTTGACGGTCCCATTGATACGGTGGGTCTGATAAGAGAGCGCGGCCTTGTCCACATCAAAGGGCAACGATTTGCGAATGCGAAAACGTATCAGCGGCGTCGCTTCGGCTGCTTTTTCCGGCAGGCTTTCAAAATCGAGCAGCAGCACATGGACCGCCGCATCCGGCAGTATGGCAATCACGTCCCGGCCGCGCGCCGCAACCGAAGTCAATGCGCCACCCAAGGCATCGCGCAGGGCGCCGGCGTCGAGAACATTGTTGGCGGCCAGGGAAGGCGCAATCACATTCTGTCCCAGCCTGCGGGCGGTGTACAGGGCGATGCCTGACGCGTCGGGATTGGCGCGGGCAGCGATCACGCTTGTGGGCGTGATCTCACAAGCCAAACGCGGTTTTATGGTCTTTCTCGATATTGGCATTCAAACTTTATCTGGTTAGGCAGCACGGTTGCGACAGATCAAGATATCAGGTTTGCCTCAGCGTGCCGTCTCAATGAATGTTACCTTGTTAATCTCCTTCAGCGTGGTGACCCCGCTGCGGATCTTTTTCAGGGCCGCTTCGCGCAGGAAATGCATGCCTTCGTCGCGGGCGGCGCGCCGCACCTCGGAAGAGGGCTTTTTTTCGAGGATCATCTCGCGGATATGATCGCTCAGGTCCAGCAGTTCGTGGATGGCGGTCCGCCCCTTAAAGCCGGTCCCGGCACACTCGATGCATCCTTCTCCTTCATAAAAAGGAATGTTGGCCCATTCCTCGGGTACGAGTCCGCTGGTTTCCAGCATCTCCGCGGGGTAGTGGGCCTGCTTCTTGCAGGACTGGCAGATCACGCGCACCAGGCGCTGCGCCAGAATGCAGTTCAACGCCGAAACGAAATTGTAAGGTTCGACGCCCATATTGAGGAAGCGTCCGATTACGTCCACCACGTTATTGGCATGCACGGTGGTAAAGACCAGGTGCCCGGTGAGGGCGGATTGGATCGCGATCTGCGCGGTTTCGGTGTCGCGGATCTCGCCCACCAGGATTTTGTCAGGATCGTGACGCAGGATGGAACGCAATCCGCGGGCGAAGGTAAGCCCCTTCTTTTCATTGACGGGAATTTGCGTGATTCCGCGAATCTGGTATTCCACCGGGTCTTCAATGGTGATG
>CAYTQA010000310.1:0-3902 GCA_964439495.1 uncultured Terriglobales bacterium
GTGTCAAACTGGTAATGGCAAAGGTATTTACTTTCGAGATAATCTAATAACGTTGTGGCAAACAGGGCTGCTGTCGGGCAGCCCCGGGGAAAGAGTTGTTGCCGGTGAATCGGTGGAGCTGTATTTGGCCGGCGGCCTTTTCCGTCCATCCCAGGTAGAGAGCGCATTGATGAGCGAAGTCGCAGGCACGGATCGCAAACGCCAGTTGGAAGAGATTGCCATCTTCCATGACGTGGCCAAGGCCCTTACATCTTCTCTCAACCTGGACTCCATTCTTCAAACGATTATGGAAAAAATGGCGGTCTTTTTCCGCCCCGATACCTGGTCCCTGCTGATGGTGGACGATCAGAAGGACGAGCTCTACTTCGCCATCGCCGTCGGGGACGCCGCCGACGCGCTCAGGAGCATCCGCTTAAAAGTAGGGGAAGGGATCGCCGGGTGGGTCGCCAAGCATGGGGAATCCCTGCTGGTTCCCGATGTCTATCGCGATGCCCGCTTTGCCAAACGCATCGATGAGATGACCCAATGGGAGACCCGCTCCATCATCTGCGTGCCCCTCAAATCCAAGCACCGCGTTCTGGGCGTGATCCAGTTGATCAATTGCGCCATGGAAAGCTTCACCGATAATGAAATGTTTTTCCTCCATGCGCTCTGTGATTACGCCGCCATCGCCATTGAGAATGCCCGCGCGGTGGAAAAAATCCAGGAGCTGACGATCACCGACGACTGCACTGGTCTCTACAACGCGCGTCACCTCTACAAGACGCTCGAGGCCGAGGTCTATCGCTCGCATCGCTTCGGATACGAGTTCAGCGTGGTATTCATCGATCTGGATCGTTTCAAAAAGGTCAACGATACCTACGGACACCTGGTCGGCAGCAAGCTGCTGACGGAGATTGGTTTCAAGATCAAATCGCAACTGCGCTTAATCGACTATGCGTTCCGCTATGGCGGGGATGAATTCGTGATCCTGCTTCCTCAGACCAATAAGGAAGCGGCCCTGGTGGTGGCCAGGCGCCTGCGCGATATGCTGCGCAACACCATATTCACCATCGAGGATATTCCACTCAATATTCGCGCCAGCATGGGACTCGCCTGTTATCCGGAAGACGCAAAGAGCGCGCATGAGATCATTCGTCAGGCGGACGAGATGATGTACATGGTCAAAAACAGCAGCCGCGACAATATCGCGATCGCCCAGCAGGGCATGTTGAAATAAAGTCCTTTTATCCCCTCAGCCTCATACGATGGCTGACCCGGGGCTTCGCGGGCCTTCACCTATTCTAAAAATCCACGAACCTTTTGATCTCAGTGTGTTGGATTGGTCCGGGCCATGCACTGTTTGTCTCGCTTATTTCAGGCCAGGCTTCTTGCCGCCCCCCAGCAGGCTGAGCGCTTCGCAAAGGCGCTTCTCCCTGGTTTCATCTCTCTTGGCTGCTTCGATCCAGGCGATGTATGCGCGTCGATAGGATGGAGCCAGACCTTCGAAGAACCGCCAGGCTGGCGGATTGGTTTTCAGCCGCTCCTCAATGTAAGACGGTATGGCTGATACAGAAGGCCGCGGCGCATCGCCGCTCCGGCTGGTGGGCGCAAGCTTCACTCCCGCTGCCGTCAATAAGCCACGCGATTTCATCTCCTCATAACGGCTGCGATTGATTGACGACCACCTGCTTTCTGCCCTGCGCGGAGTGAATTTCCGCGCGTACCGAACGTCATCCAGACGCCTGACGAGACTATCGATCCAGCCAAAGCATAGCGCTTCCTCAACCGCATCCGTATAGCTGAGAGACGGAGCGGCCGTTTTCCCCTTCCTGAATATGAGCCAGATTTCTGGTTCCGAGTTGAAATGCTTTTTCAGCCACCTCCGCCACTCCGGGCGGTCCCGCACTTCGAGTAATTTGATGGCTTTCTTTGACATCGGCAGGCACGCGCCTCCTTATCAAGCAGACAGCTGGATGCACCCGCTCATTGCTTCGGTCTTTTGCTCAGGGCAGGAGCAGCTTCGGTCCCGGTTTCGCCCTGCTGTGGCTGAGTCGGCTTCCAGGCGGAGGGGTTTTGTGGCGAACTGGGGTTGTAGCTGAAGTCCCAGACGTACATATTGATCTCTTTCGGTCCGAGCATCTCCACCAAGGCATATTCGCCGGGAACCAGAGGTTTTTCCGGCGTGATTTTTACCCATTCCCCACCGTTTACGCTCTCCGCTTTCGTGGTAATCATGTCTTCCTGGTTGGAGACTTTCCCCAGCAGCGATATTTTGACGTTGCTCACCACGCGCGAGTCCTTCCTGGGCTGCAACCGGACGATCCGGAAATGGTCGGGGTTCTTGATCGGATTGCCTGCGGCATTCGAACTGGGGGTTGCAGCCGGCGCTGAACCAATTCCATTCGGACCCAGGGCCGGCGGTGGTGGCGCGTTCTCGTTCGCAGTTGTATCTGAACTGTCTATGTCCACATAAATGGATGGGATGCTCTGGTGCGCATCCACCTGGGCATGGGGGCCTTTCAGCTCAATGCTTTGCCGGGTGCCGGTCGGCAGCGGGTTGATGACCGCCCGCATGATGTTCTTTCCCATCTGCTTATTGATCTCGCCGCCATTCTGGACAAGCTCAACCAGTTGAGGCTGATTATTGTAGAAATCCAAAAGAAACACCCCACCGCTCTCCGGCAATCTGACTCCCGGAGCGATGGTCGGAGATTTGGCCTCTTCCTGCGCGCGCTCTGCCTTCTCTTCGGCGTCTGCCGCCGCCATCTCCGCACTGCTGGCGCTTGAGGCGCTCTGGTGCTCCTTGTTGTATTTCTCGGTAGCGGCCCAGTCCACAAGGGAGTTGGGGACCTCCTCCCATGTGTATCGCTCGGCGCTGTAATAACGGACACGCGCCCCGTGAATTTCCCACCGGGTTGCGATCTGATAGCTTCCGTCCTTCAAGATCAGCCGCTTGGGGCGCTCGGTATTTTGCGCATAGGCGCCGGTTGATAGGGAGGGCATAAATCCTGGCGCTCCCAGGATGAGAGCTGCGGCGAGAAGGGTTGGGGCCAATTTGCCCATACAATAATCCAGACGATTGCGGGCCGATGTAAGATGCATAAGAGATGCACCAAAATGCGTTCAGGCCTTATTTTACGACCAGAGCGGGCCGGAGCGCCTCCTTTTGGTCTTAATTATCAACAATTCAACCCTGAAATTCACACTTGTTTCCCGCGAGAGTTCTGCCATAATTGATTGTGCACCCCTTTACACGGAATTCCGGCTCGCCCCAATCAGGCGCGCAGTGGAGTCCCTGTAAAAGTCCTACCCAGTTTTTATCCATTCCCAATACATCTGAAGCGAGGATCAAATGTCTGCAAAGTATATCTTTGTGACCGGTGGCGTGGTTTCGTCTCTTGGCAAAGGGCTGGCGGCGGCCTCGATTGGCTGTCTCTTCGAGGCCCGTGGGCTCAAGGTAAGCCTGCAAAAATTTGATCCGTATTTGAACGTTGACCCAGGCACCATGTCTCCTTTTCAGCATGGAGAGGTCTTCGTCACCGACGATGGCGCAGAAACCGACCTGGATCTCGGCCATTACGAGCGCTTCACCCATGCCAGGCTGAGCCGCGATAACAATCTTACGACCGGTCGCATCTACGAGCAGATCATCACCAAGGAACGGCGGGGCGATTACCTGGGAAAAACGGTGCAGGTCATCCCCCATGTCACCAACGAAATCAAAGCGGCGATGAAGAAGGTTTCGCAGGATGTGGATGTCTCCATCGTCGAGATAGGCGGGACCGTCGGCGACATCGAATCGCTGCCCTTCATTGAAGCCATCCGCCAGATGCGCCAGGAACTTGGACGCGAGAACACGCTCTTCGTCCACGTAACGCTTGTCCCGTGGATCGGGGCCGCGGGCGAATTGAAGACCAAGC
>CAYTQA010000311.1:0-2165 GCA_964439495.1 uncultured Terriglobales bacterium
GGCACGCATTTCTTCAATCCGCCGCGCTACATGCGCCTGCTGGAAATTATTCCCACGCCGGAGAGCGGTCCCGCTGCGATCGAAGCAATCTCCCACTTCTGCGATGTGCGTCTGGGTAAAGGCATCGTCGTCGCCAAGGACACCCCAAACTTCATCGCCAATCGCATCGGCACCTTTTCCGTTCTGAACGTAATGCGCGTGATGCAGGAGATGGACCTGAGCATCGAGGAGGTGGACGCGCTCACTGGCAGCGCCGTAGGCTGGCCCAAGTCCGCGACCTTCCGCACCATCGATATGGTCGGCCTCGACATCCTGGGACACGTGGTCGGCAACATGACCAAAAACGCGCATGACGAGCGCTCCGATCTGCGCCTTCCCGATTTCTTCCCGAAAATGCTTGAGCATAAATGGCTGGGCGATAAAACCAGACAGGGGTTTTATAAGAAGAACAAAACAGCGCAAGGGGAGGAGCGATTCGGGCTCGATTGGAAGACGCTGGAATATCGTCCTCGCCAGAAGGCCAAATTTCAGGCGCTGGAGATGGCAAAAAATGTGGACTCCGTTTCCGAGCGGTTGCGCATGTTGCTCAATGGAGACCCGCGCGACAAGGCCACGCAGTTTTACTGGACCACGCTTTCCGAGCTGTGGACCTATGCCGCCAACCGTATTCCTGAAATCGCCGACCGAGTAGTCGAAATCGATCGTGCCATGCGACTGGGCTTCAATTGGGAGCTTGGTCCCTTCGAGCTTTGGGATGCCGCCGGGGTCGAAGCGACCGTGGAGCGGATGAAAAAAGAAGGTAAGCCGGTAGCTGCCAACGTCGAGAAACTTCTGGCCGGCGGAAACAAGAGCTGGTATCGGGACGATCCTTCCAGCGCTTCGGGCCGCGCGTATTACGATCTCGCTTCCGGCAGTTACAAACGGGTGGAGATCGCGGAGGGGATTGGCTCGGTAGAAATCCTAAAGAAATCCCGCGGAGTGGTTAAGAAAAATAGCGGAGCGTCGCTGGTGGACCTGGGGGATGGCGTGGGCTGCATCGAGTTTCATTCCAAGATGAACTCGCTGGGCTCTGACATCGTCCAGTTTGTGACCCAGACGCTCAAACCCGGCAGTCCTGCGCTCACGCAGTTCGATGCCTTTGTGATATCGAACGATGCGGCCAATTTTTCCGTGGGCGCGAATATCATGCTGCTGCTCATGGCCATTCAGGAAGGCGAGTGGGACGAGGTCGATCTTGCCATCCGCAGCTTCCAGAACATGACGCAGGCGATCAAGTTCTGTCCCAGGCCGGTCGTGGCTGCTCCTTTTGGCATGTGCCTGGGCGGAGGCGCCGAGGTTTGCCTGCATTCCGCTCTGCGCCAGCCTCATGCCGAGCTTTACATGGGATTGGTCGAAGTTGGGGTCGGATTGCTGCCCGGAGGCGGCGGTTGCAAAGAGATGGTGTTGCGCGCTGTTGATGCCGCCAGCTCAATCCGTCCGGATGGACGCGGCGAGTCGGTGGAGATGATGGAAGCGATGAAGAAGAATTTCGAGACCATTGCCATGGGCAAGGTCTCCACTTCGGCGTATGAGGCCCGCAGCCTGGGTTTTCTCTCCGAAGCGGACCGCATCATCATGAATCGTGAGCGCCTCCTGACCGACGCCAAACAAACCGCGTTGGAGTTGGTCCGCTCCGGTTATAGCGCGCCGGTCCCGCGCACCGACATTCCCGCCCCGGGAGAGAGCATTCTGGCCACGCTCAAACTGGGTATTCATCTCATGCGCCAGGGCGAGTTCATCTCCGACCATGAAGTAAAGATCGGGACCAAGGTCGCCGAGGTGCTCTGCGGCGGAGCGGTCACGCCAGGCACGCCGGTCAGCGAACAGTATCTGCTCGATCTAGAGCGGGAAGCCTTTAAGTCTCTCTGCGGGGAAAAGAAGACGCAGGAGAGGATCCAGTTCACGTTAAAAACAGGGAAGACGTTGAGGAATTAATTACAAGAGGTTTTTATGCGAGAAGTAGTCATTGCATCCGCGGTACGAACGCCGGTGGGGAAAGCTTATAAAGGGACGTTGCGGGCGACGCGTCCCGACGACCTTGCCGCGGTCGCCATTACCGGCGCGCTCGAGCGCATTCCGCAGCTCGACAAGCGGGAGATCGAGGACGTAATTATGGGCTGCGCCAT
>CAYTQA010000311.1:2175-3887 GCA_964439495.1 uncultured Terriglobales bacterium
GGGCTGCCGGTGGAATGCTCGGCCCTGACCATCAACCGCTTCTGCGCTTCGGGCCTGCAGGCAATTGCCCAGGCGGCGGACCGCATTGCGGTGGGCGGGGCAGAGGTTATCCTGGCCGGCGGAGTCGAATCCATGACCATGATTCCCATGGGCGGCAACAAAGTCAGCGCCAATCCCTGGCTGGTGAACAATTATCCTGACGCTTATCTTTCCATGGGACTCACCGCCGAGCGGCTGGCAAAGCAATTTGGAATCAGCCGCGAAGAGGCCGACCGCTTCTCCTATGAGAGCCATCAAAAAGCGCTGAAGGCGATCTCCGAGGGCAAGTTTGAAGAAGAGATTGTGCCTGTCCCGGTCAGCTTTACCACCACGAACGGCAGCAAGCCCAAACGCATGGAGATCCAGTTCAAGGTCGACGAAGGCCCGCGCGCGGACACCTCCGCGGAAGCCCTGGCCGGATTAAAGCCCGCTTTCCATGCGCAGGGAACGGTCACCGCAGGCAATTCTTCGCAGATGTCGGATGGAGCGGCGGCAGCCGTGGTGATGTCGGCGGACCGCGCCAGGGCGCTGGGGATCAAGCCGCTGGGCCGTTTCATCGCCTTTGCCACCGCCGGGTACAAGCCTGAGGAGATGGGCATCGGCCCGGTGTATGCCATTCCCAAGGCGTTGAAGATGGCCGGGCTGAAGATTTCGGACATCGACGTGATCGAATTGAATGAGGCCTTTGCCGCGCAGTCTTTAAGCGTGATCAAAGCAGCGGAGCTCGATCCCTCGCGCATCAATCCCAATGGCGGGGCCATCGCCCTCGGACATCCGCTGGGCTGCACCGGCGCCAAGCTGACGGCGAGCATTCTGCGTGAGCTGAAACGCCGAAACGGGAGATATGGGATCGTGACCATGTGTGTGGGCGGCGGCATGGGAGCGGCGGGAATTTTCGAAAATCTAAATTAACCACAAAGGACACGAAGGAAAAACAAAAGAGAAGAATTGAAATGGATGAGCATTCTTGCAGCAACTCGATCAATTTTAATGTGCTCCATTTGAAGGATGGAATCGGACGTTTCGTAGTGGACACGATTGGAAATGATTTAATTTTCCTTTGTGTCCTCTGTGGTTAATTTCTGCCCTTTTGGTTAAAAGGAGATGGACGCTATGGCAACGGCAGCATTACCAAAACAAAAAATCGCGGGTGGCAGCTTTCTTATCGAAGACCGGCGTCCGGAGGAGATTTTTACTCCGGAAGACTTCACCGAAGAGCACCAGCAGATCGTCCAGACCACCGAAGAGTTTGCAAAAAACGAGCTTGTCCCTAACCTGGAGAAGATCGAGCACAAGGACTGGTCGGTCACGCGCGAGTTGCTCAAAAAGGCCGGCGAACTGGGGCTGATTTCGGTCGATATCCCTGAGCAATACGGCGGCATGGAGATGGACAAAGTCTCCTCCGCCATTATCGCCGATCGCGTGGCCAAATCAGGCAGCTTCAGCGTTACCTTTGGCGCCCACGCCGGCATCGGGACCCTCCCCATCGTCTATTTTGGGACCGAAGAACAGAAGAAAAAATATCTGCCCAAACTGGCGACGGCGGAATGGGTTGGGGCTTATGCGCTATCGGAGTCCTCTTCCGGGTCGGACGCGATGAATGCCCGCACACGCGCCACGCTCTCGCCCGATGGCAAGCACTACATCCTGAACGGCGAGAAGATGTGGATCAC
>CAYTQA010000312.1:0-863 GCA_964439495.1 uncultured Terriglobales bacterium
GCAAGGACCAATTTCACCTGCCCATCTTTTTCGATGACGTTGATTCGCTCCACGTCAATCTCTTCAAGTCTCTGCTTGCGGCTTTGCTGCATGAAAGCCGTGAGGACGAGAACGGCGCCTATAAGCGAGGCTATAACAGCATAGATCTTTAAAAACCTTACTTCCTTCTCTAACTTGGTTTCCATAACAAACCTCCTCATTTCCATTCATACAGACACTTACAACACGGTAATTCAAGAAATATTGGGGCCTGATTAGAAGAACGGTCTATCGATTTACTGGCCGGATTCAAGCGGCGCATAATAGCCCTTGCGCGCCTGGACCTTGTATCCTTCCTTCGCTTTGATTTCGATTTTTCTGAAAGCGCCATCGCGCTTCATATTGGTTGGGGTATAGCCGATGCTGTATTGGCTGCGCAGCTCCGCGCCGATCTGATCGAAGGCATCGCGCAGCTTGTTGGGATTATTCACGCGAATCACCCGCCCGCCGGTGTCCTCGCACAACTTCTTCATGTCGCCTTCGCCGGTCCCCATGCTCATCTGCCGGTCGGCGATCAGCAACACATAAATAATAGTGTCGGCGCGTTGCGCGGCCTCCTGAGCGGCGCGCAGAGTGGTCTGGCTGCCCTGGTCTTCGCCGTCGGTCATCAGGATCAGCGCCTTGCGTCCGACTTCGCGCGAGAGCTTATCGTTGGCGGCCAGATAGACGGCATCGTAAAGCAGCGTGCCGCGAGGATTGCTGATGGGGACCGGTCCGCCCCCCAGGCCCGGCAACCCGGAGCTTCCAACCCCGGCATTGATGCGGGTATGCTCCATGCCGGCGCTCAGAAGGCGTTTGGAGTTGGTGAAATCCTGCTGCAGGTC
>CAYTQA010000312.1:873-3873 GCA_964439495.1 uncultured Terriglobales bacterium
CTGCTCGCGCAGCACGCGTTCCAGGAAGTCCGCGCCCACCACCTTCTCCATGGGCAGAACATTGTTCATGCTATAGCTGGTGTCGATGAGCAGGCCCAGGATAAGCGGCAGGTTCGACTCCGCCCTGAAGTACTTGATGGTTTGCGGCTTGCCGTCCTCGGCGATCTGAAAATCGTCCTTGGTGAGGTTCGGGACCAATCCGTTGTGCTTGTCCTTGACGTTGAAGAGCAGGTTGACGACATTCACATCAACCTTGAACGTCTTGACCGACTCTTCCTGGTCTGGACTCGGCGACTTGATGGACGGAGCGGCGGGCTCGTCGGAGTTGGTTTGCGGACCGGTGTCCGGGCTCTTGGGCGGCGGGAGATATTGGGCCGCTGCCCCAATACACAGGACCAACAGCAATATAAAACTATGAACGATATATGATGGCCGAAGCTTCATGGATGTAAGCAAATGCTTCCTATCGTTTAGACTCATTCTACGCGTAATCGGCATTCTGAATAAAATGCCCGCTGAATTTGCGGCGTGGTCCCCCAAAATGCGTCTAACCAAGTAGGGTTTTTACCGAGGAGCATATGAAGAGATCGCTTCCAAGCCGGTATCTTGCACTCTGGTTGCTGCTTTTTTCCGCTTTGTGCGCCCCCAGCGGGTGGGGCCAATCCCAGAATCTTCCCGATGCTCCATCGCCGCGAAACCAGCCAAATAGTTCTACGCCGAGTGGACCACAGCATCCGGCCTCATCCTCGTCTTCAGGTCCTTCCGGACAGCCGTCGGATGCCTCTCCTGATTCCCGGCAGGCGACCCAGCAGCAGCCTGCCGATACTTCGCAGCCGACCCCTCCTCCCATGCCCAAGGTGAACACCATCCCGCGGGGAACGGGTGGCCAGGGGAATGCGCGCGACCAGATCATGTCTGACATCCGCGTGAACGTGAGCGCGGTGGTGGTCCCGGTGACCGTGAAGGACAGCGCCGGACATCTGGTGGAGGGCCTGCTGCAAAAGGACTTTGCCGTCTATGAAAACGATGTGCCGCAGCAAATCACCTGGTTTACCAGCGATCCTTTCCCGCTCTCCATTGCCGTGCTGGTGGATACCGGCATGTCGGAAAGAAGCTTGAAGAAGGTAAAGGCCGGGCTGGACGCCCTCAGCGGCGCCTTCGCCCCAACCGACCAGGTTGCGATTTATACCTATTCGGCGACCCCCCAAAAGCTGCTCGATTTCAGCGCCGCCGGCGACCAGCTCTCGGCGGCATTGCGCAAAGTGGAGGAACGCCGGGGGAACGAGGGCGGAATCGCAGTGGCGGGCGGCCCCATGAATGCCGGTCCCAGCGTGAATGGGCACCCCTTCGATCTGGGACAGGCCCCTTCCCATATTATCCCGAAAGAGACGCGCGCCATGAATGACGCCATCCTGGCGGCCGCCCTGGATCTGGCCCAAACCGATAAGACCCGGCGGCGCGTTATGCTGATTATCAGCGACGGCAAGGAGTCGAACAGCACCGCCAGTTATTCCGATGTTTTGAAGGTACTGCTTTCACACCAGATCACCGTCTATGCCGTGGGGGTGGATGCCGCCTCCCTGCCGATCTACCGCAAGCTGGAGACGGTGAACGTACCCGGGACCGGCTCGGGAAACATCCTGCCTAAATATGCCTCGGCCACCGGAGGAGAATTCTTCCCGGAATTCACCCGAAACGCCATCGAATCTGCCTATGCCTCAGTCACCGAGGATGCCCGCAACCAGTACACCCTGGAATACAAGACCCGCCCCACTCTGGCCGAAAACTACCGGGAAATTGACGTCCGGGTGCATCGCCCAGGGCTGAAAGTACGTGCCAGGGCCGGCTACTACCCCCTGCCCGAAAGGCCATGACCTGGTTACTTTTGTAA
The DNA here is from genome assembly GCA_964439495.1 of uncultured Terriglobales bacterium. Classification (GTDB taxonomy): domain Bacteria; phylum Acidobacteriota; class Terriglobia; order Terriglobales; family Acidobacteriaceae; genus CAYTQA01. The sequence goes on from CAYTQA010000312.1 coordinate 2,765, forward strand.
GGCTTCTCCGTGACCAATGACGGTTTAAGAGCGGGAACCCATCCGATAGAATTAATGAGGGTCGTATAAGAAAAGTTTAGAACTGGGTTATCGGTAAAACTCGATTCAGTTGCCGTATATCCCCGCCCGGCAGTATCTGCCGGGCGTAACCACAATCGAGGGCTAACTTGAGCTTTATTAATTTCGCAGCTCGCGAAATCAATTGCAATATCGTCTACTATGGCGCCGGTCTTGGCGGCAAGACGACCAATTTGCAGTACATTTTCGACAAAACCACCGAGGCCCAGAAGGGCAAGATGATCTCGCTGGCCACGGAGACCGACCGTACGCTCTTCTTCGACTTTCTGCCTCTCGATCTGGGTACCGTTCGAGGCTTCAAGACCCGCTTCCATCTCTATACCGTCCCTGGACAGGTGTTCTACGATGCCAGCCGCAAATTGATCCTTCGCGGGGTGGATGGGGTGGTATTCGTGGCCGACTCCCAAGCGGAGCGCATGGACGCCAACATAGAAGCGCTCGACAACCTGGCCGATAACCTGAAGGAGCACGGTTATGACTTCAGCAAAATCCCATACGTCTTACAGCTCAATAAGCGCGACCTGCCCGGCGTGCTCCCCTCCGAGCAGTTAAAGAAGGACCTGGTACGCAGGGGAGAGCCGGTTTTTGAGGCTGTGGCCTTCCAGGGGCAAGGGGTCTTTGAAACCCTGAAAGAAGTAGCGCGGCAGGTGCTGGTGGAGCTGAAAAAAGGCTAAATCTATTTTTAACAGCAACTTACATATAAAAAAGGCGGCCCACAGGCCGCCATTTTTTTACATCCATATGTTTACTGCTGGTTCAACTGAAAGCTCTTCAACATGTGCTCGAATGTGCCGCGCAGGCGTCCAAACTGACTTTCCGGCGCAATGAAGACAATGTAAATCAGGTTTCCGTTGGGGGACTTGGTGCTGACCAGCCAATCGCGTTCGCGCTGCTGACGTCCGGAGCTGTCCGCCACAGGCGAGACCCCAATCAATTCAGCCGATCTGGCGGGCGTACCGTTTAGCCGGATACTCTCATCATTGCCTACCTCGCGAAGCTGCGGATTGGCCTGCTTGAGCGACTGTATGAGG
>CAYTQA010000313.1:0-3809 GCA_964439495.1 uncultured Terriglobales bacterium
AGGGGATCGGGCACAATGTAGCCGCTCTCGCCGCCTCCCACGGGGGCCCAATCGCGGAAGGTGATCTCGCCAAAATCGCTGCGGCTGGTGGCGCGCGCCGTTCCACTGTCCTGCTGAGCGCCATAGACGTTGTAAGGAAACTGACGATCGACGGCCACATGGTAGAACTGCGCGGTGGGCTGGTTGTACCAGGAGCTCCAGCTTTTTCCTCCATCGGTGCTGATCACCGTTCCCTGATCGCTGCTCAGGGCCATGCGCTGCGGATCGTCGGGATCGATCCACAGCGCGTGATAATCGTCGCCGCCCGGCGCTCCCTTGATCGCCTCGAAGGTATGTCCGCCATCGAGCGAGCGATACAACGAGACATTGGGCAGATAAACAATATCGGGGTTTCTGGGATCGGCGGTCACGCCGCTGAAGTACCATGCGCGCCCCAGCACCCGATGGTCCGCCGCCATGCGCTGCCATGTGCTCCCGCCATTGTCCGAGCGATATAGATCGCTCTCCTGCTTATCTTCAATCAACGCATAGACGCGATTGCCGCCGGCGCGCCTGGCGACCGCGAGACCAACTCGCCCCCAGTCGCCGCCCGGCAGACCGCTGCCCGTGATCCGCGACCATGTCGCTCCGCCGTCCGTGGATTTGTATATACCGCTTCCCGGCCCCGCAATCGGCGGATACGTGCTCCACGGCGGACGATGCGCGTTCCACATCGCGGCATAGACGATGCGCGAGTTGTCCGGATCGAATGCCAGATCGACTGCGCCGGTATTCTCGTCCTGATACAGGACTTTTTGCCAACTCGCACCGCCATCGGTGGAGCGAAAGATCCCGCGCTCGGGATTCGGACCATACGCATGGCCGAGAGCGGCCACCAGGACCACATTCGCATTCTGCGGGTCCACCAGGATGCGTCCAATCTGCCGCGTATCAGTCAGACCAAGGTCCTTCCAACTCTTGCCGCCATCGGTTGATTTATAAACTCCGCTGCCAAGCGACAGGTCAGAGCGTATGTCCGCCTCGCCCGTTCCCACATAAATCGTGTTTGGCTCCGAAGGCGCGACCGCCAGCGCGCCGATGCCGCCGATGGGCAAGGCGTCGGAAATCGGCTGCCATGTCACACCGCCATTCGTGGTCTTCCACACTCCGCCGCCGACTGCGCCGAAATAATAGACCTCCCGCTGCCCGCGGACGCCGCTCACCGCCACCGACCGTCCGCCGCGAAAGGGCCCAATCATCCGCCAGCGCATCCCCTGGTACAGGTTGGGATTGAATTGCTGTGCGCAACAGGCGATTGAGAGGAAGAGGACCGCAACCGCATGAATGAGTCTTTTAGAGTTCATGTTGTGTGTGCCTATAGTAACAATTGCAGCGTCAAGCCGGACGTGGCGCACTTGCTCCTGAGCTGTCCGGTAATCTTGCTAAACTGACTTCGCAGACCACCGATGATAAATACCAAAGGACTTGAACTCCCGCAATGGGGCAATCTGCGGCGCACCCGGCCGTTCTCCGACCATTACGGTTTCGATCGCGGCACTCCCATCGATCGCTATTACGTGATGAAGTTCATGGAGCGGCATGGACGGCACATTACCGGCGATGTGCTTGAGATTCAGGGTACGGCCTACACCCAGGCTTGCGGCAGTAATGTGCGCCGCAGCGAGAGCCTGGATATCGATCCTCAGCATGGGACCACGTATGTCGGCGACCTGGCGCATTCCGCGAGCGTGCTGGCGAGCGACGCTTACGATTGCTTCCTGCTGCCCAACACGCTGAACCACTTGAAAGAACTGGATGCCTGCCTGCGTAACGCGCTGCGGGTGGTGAAGCCGGGCGGCGTTGTGCTGGCGACTGCCCCAACACTCACTCCGCTTACGCCGGATTTTTCCGAATACCGGCGCTTCACCGCAGCGGGATTGCAAGAAATAGCCCATCGGGTTTGGCCCGGCTGCGAGATAAACGTGGAGAGTTACGGCAATGTGCTGTCCGCGACTGCGGCCCTGATGGGCCTGGCGCACGAGGAGTTGAGCGCCGAAGAGCTGGACGTGAATGATGCGCGTTATCCGGTGCTGCTTACCCTGTTTTGCAGGAAAGCCGGATGACCCTTTACAAAATCACACGCTCATCGCCCACCCGGCGCGTGACCCGTTCTCGGTCCAGATATTCGAGCAGCGGTATGGCGTACTTGCGGGAGACGCCGGTCATCTCCTTGAATCGCGTGATGTCCATTTTGGGCGAGGAGCTCTTCTGCTGGCTCACATTTTTTCGCAGGGATTCCAGCGCATCGCGATGAAAGACCAGATCGTCGGAGAGCTTGACCAGCACGCGGTCGCGCAGCAGCAGCGTCATGATCTTCTGGCTGCGCGCGGAGTCGATTTTAAGCGCGGCAAGCACCTCTTTCATCGCCGGGACCTTCAACCCAGCGGAGGCAAAGGCGCGTTCGATCGTCTGCTTGGCCTTGCTCTCCTCGTCGCTCATCACCACGCCGCGTCCGGCGGCACGCACCTGCTCGCCCGCGCTCTCCAGCTTTTTGGCGGCGATTAACGCGTTCAGGACATGCTCAAAGACCTCGGCGCGCAGCCCCAATTTCTCGCGCAGCTCTTCCCTTCCGATGCCGGCCACCAGTGGATTGGCTTTGTGAAAAGCCAGCACCGCCTGCATCAGCTCCTGTTCCGTTTTTGCCGCCCACTCCATCGCCAGCAGCCGGTCCGCTATAAACATCACCTGTTTGGTCCTGGTCAGCTCCTGGGCAATGTTGCGGATGCGCTGCACCGTCCATCCGCTCTCGGCCACCGCATCGTGCAAGCTCAGACCTTCGAATCTCCGCCGCAGCACGCGCGCAAACAGCAGCTCGGAGTCGGAGCCGGAGCGCATCTTCTCGAGGAAGCCGGCAACCTCTTCCGCCTGCTTCGCCGTGCGCCGCAGTGGGAAGCTGTCGAGCACTACGCCGCCGCCAATGGTGATCACCGGCGAGAATTGGCGGATAATAAAGCGGTCGCCGGGGACGACAAGCAGCGGGCCATCGCTGCGCAACTGCGCGAATCCTGATTTGCCGGGGGCGAGCTGTTTGGCCCCAAGCAGCACCACCTCGGCAATGGTCTCGCTGGCATAGGCATGAAGATGCACGCGCGCGCGGTCCCGCAACGGCTTGGCGTCGCCCAGCAATTCAAGCTGCACATCGAGCTTGCGCGTGGAGCGCAGCGTATCCGGCGCAATCAGCGTCATGCCGCGGGCAAGCTGTTCGGTGGCGACCCCGGCCAGGTTCAGCGCGGTACGCTCTCCGGCGGTCGCCTGCTCAGCGGAGGCGCCATGCACCTGTATGCCGCGCACCCGCGCCTTCAACCCCTCCGGCTGCACTTCAAGCTCCTGCTCCTTGCCGATCGCGCCCGCGACCAGCGTTCCCGTCACCACGGTGCCAAAACCCTTCATTACAAAGACACGATCGATGGGCAGGCTCGGCAGCGCCTCGGAGACCTTTGCCGGGACCTCCAGGCTGGCGCGCAGCAGCGCATCTTTGAGCGCATCCATGCCTTTGCCGGTCATGGAGCTGACGGGAAGAATTGGGGTGCGCGCCGCATCGAGGAACGATCCCCGCAGAAAGTCTTCGACTTCGAGCTTCACCACCTCGAGAGTCTCTTCGTCCACTGCATCCGCCTTGGTAAGCGCGACGATGCCGCGGGGAATCCGCAGCAGGCGGCAGATTTCAAAATGTTCGCGGGTCTGCGGCTTGATCGATTCATCGGCGGCGATTACAAACAGCACCACATCGATGCCGCCCACACCAGCGAGCATGTTGCGGACAAAGCGCT
>CAYTQA010000314.1:0-3797 GCA_964439495.1 uncultured Terriglobales bacterium
AGGCCCGGGTAAATGCGTCCACGACCTTTGGATCGAATTCCTTGCCGGAGCAGCCGATGATGATTTCCCTGCCTTCATAGGCGGTGCTCGCTTTTCTATACGGACGGTCGCTGGTAATGGCATCGTAGGCATCGGCAACCGCGATGATGCGCGCCTCGATGGGAATGTCTTCGCCTTTCGTGGGCCGGTAGCCGGTGCCGTTGTAGCGGTCGTGATGGGCCAGAACGATGGGCAGGATGCGGCGCAGGGAGCCTCCCACCGGCTGAAGGATGGTGGCGCCTCGCTGCACATGGGTCTTGATCTCTTCGAATTCGGCGTGCGTAAGCTTGGCGGCCTTATAAAGGATGTCGCGCGAGACCTCAAGCTTGCCGATATCATGCAGCAGGGATGCGGCCCGAACATCTTCTATCTGCTCCGCATCCAGCCCCATCTCGTGCGCGATCTTGGTGGCATAGACGGAGACCCGGTAGCAGTGGTTCTGCGTATATTTGTCGTTGGAGATGAACTGCTGAAGGATCATCAGCACGCCATGGTAGGTCTCCCGCAATTCTTCCAGGCGCCGGTTGCTGAGTTCGTGCATCGTCCCCATAGCATAGGCGGTCACCAGCAGGATCCCGCCCCAGAGGGCGATCTCAAACCATTTTTCCGGATTCTCGTAGAGCTTGGAGGCAAAGCTGCGTGAAAACAATATCGGATTGAACCAGGCGAGCAGGACGACCATAAGAATGCTTGCCAGGGCCGTCATGATGGCATGACGCCTTCCATAGTGATACGCGGAGAACAGGGTCGGCAAGGCATAGAAGCCAAGCACCACTCCGTGCTCGGAGACAAGCCAGTTCATAAGAGCGCAAACCGAGAGCAAGGACAAAACCAGCCAGAGCTCCCCATTCACCTTGGAAAATCGGCGCAGCCAGGATGCCAACATCTTTAGCCTTCCTATTTCACTTTATAGAATGGAAGCAATGGTAACCCTCAAACGTGCAGCGTCCAAATTACCAAGGTGCATGGTTGAGAGTTTTATCCTGGACGAGGAAAGATGTTTATCGAAAAACGATCGGAGCGGGGCTCAGGTAAATGGAAACTGCGGCTTCAAGATTAGAAATTACAAAGCAACGCAATTACTCGATCTGGACCAGCTCCCGCGATTCCGACTCCACATTGCTTTTTACGGTCACCATATTCTGCGGCGCGCGCCAATGGTCGATATAGGAGATCTGGTGCACGCAGGAGACGGTGCAATGTGGCGCGCACGACTTTTCGGTAAGAAATTCCCGGCGAATGTCCTGCACCGTGTAGTGGGCCAGTGGAACGGCCGGAAATCCCCTTTGCTGCGAGCAGTAATGGACCAGCCCCTCCTCGCAGATATATAGATATCGCGCACCCGCGCGGCAACGCCATTCATTGGTACGCCCGTGAGCAATGGCCTCCTGGAAATGGTTGAAGCGCGAGTAGTTTTTCTTCTCCAGCTTCTTCATCTGCAGGAAAACTTCACGTTCTTCCGGCTTCAATGGCTTAAGCTGCCCGTCCCCATCGTGAATAATGCCGATGGTGGAGGTAAAGCCCAGCTCGATGGCGCGCCTGCCGATTACCAATGCATCCTGGGGATGGTGGATCCCCCCGCCAACCACCGAATTGATGTTGACGTGAAATTCCGCAAACTCGGCCAGCAACTGCAGTTTTTTGTCGAGCACCTTCAGGCTTTTTTTCGAGATATCGTCGGGCTTCACATTGTCGATGCTGATCTGAAGATGGTCCAGCCCGGCCCGGTTCAGCCGCTGAATGCGTTCCGCCGTAAGCAGATATCCATTGGTGATCATTCCGGCGATCATGCCGCACTTGCGGATCCGCGCGATAATCAGGTCCAGCTCCGGATGCAGAAGCGGCTCTCCGCCGCTGATGGTGACCACCGAGGTACCCAGCGCATGGAGCTTCTCCACCCGTTCATACATGGTTTCAACCGGGACCGGCTTGGAGAAGTCGTCGTATTCGTTGCAGTAGGCGCAGGAGAGATTGCATCTGCGCATGGGGACGATGTGCGCCATCACCGGATGATCGGTAAAGGCGAGCGCCCGGCCAATCATGGCCAGTTCGCGCACACGGCGAGAGGCTGCCCTATAAGAGCGGGTCAGCTTCGAGCTGGCGGTGGGTTGAGGTCGGGTCGGGGACGTGCTCATCGATAAACTCTATTAAATCACAGCATTACGGAATTCCCGTCCAACAGAAACTGTAATCGGCGAGAAATCAGGGTTGAATGGAAGGTTAGTACATTGGGCCTCAAGGGACAAATCCTCTGAACCATGACCGGCAATATGAAACATACTACCGCTGGTTCCGGGTAACCGGCTCTTCGGGCTTCTCTGAAGCGGCGGATTTCTGTGGCGGCTGCCCTATCGTGACCTGACGCAGGGGAAAGAGCCTGGTCAGGCGCAGGCCGCTCCAGCCCTCAGCGATCACGATTGAGTTTCCGGGATTCTGCGGATCGTATCTCACCGAAGCCGGCAGTCCGATGCGGCAGGTATGCAGATCGATGTGCTGACGCAGATGGGTCACATCCTGCGAGGCCTCGTAAGCGACACCGGCAACGTCATAGTTGTAAATCAGGAGTTGGACGGGACGGCCTTCCTGGTCCATCTCAGACACATCGATCACCGTGCCGTCTATGATGCGGCCCACTTTTTGCAGATGGTCCCTCCGCTCCCGCTCGCGCTGCTCCGGAGTTTTGCGGTAGCGCCGCGCGATATACAAGGCGGAGAGTCCGCCGGTGACGGCCAATCCACCGGCGATGGCATACAAACGAAAGCCTGCGACCATGCGAAACATTTTTTTCGGTTCTTCCATCCTCGGGCTGAAAAGACCCGATTCTTATGCAGAGTACCGCAGTTTCGCCTCTGTGAGAATCAGAGTTACGCCTTACGATGTTACTTTTTCCCAGTCTTTCAGGAATTGTGCCAGGCCCTTATCGGTCAAAGGATGATGAAACATCATCTCCAGGACCTTGAAGGGCATGGTGCCCACGTGCGCTCCCGCCAGTGCGCATTCCACCACATGCATGGGATGACGCAACGACGCGGCGAGCACCTGGGTCTTATACCCATAATGATTGTAGATTTGCACAATCTGGCGGACCAGATCCATTCCATTGCTGCTGATGTCATCCAGCCGGCCCACAAACGGACTCACGTAGGTCGCTCCCGCCTTTGCCACCAGTAATGCCTGGGTGGAGGAAAAGCACAAGGTCATGTTGATCTTGATCCCCTTTTCGCTCAAGGCCCGGCACGCCTTTACCCCTTCGCCCGTGGTCGGCAGCTTTACCACCACATTTTTATGCCATCCTGCATATTCATTGCCTTGCTTCAACATGCCCTCTTTATCGAGAGCGGTAACTTCCACGCTGACCGGCCCCCCAACCGCCTCGCAAATTTCCAGAATCCCCTCTTTAAAGGGCCTTCCTTCCTTGGCAATCAAAGATGGATTGGTGGTCACGCCATCCAGCACACCCATATCCACGGCTTCGCGGATCTCCCTGATGCTTGCTGTATCCACAAAAATTTTCATATTCGTTCCTGTTCTGTTTGAACGCCTGCGGCCTGCACCGGGTTGGCAAGTTTTCCTATTCCCGGAATTGCGATCTCCACCACATCGCCGCTTTTGAGCGGGGCTACCCCGGCCGGCGTACCCGTCAGGATGAGATCGCCCGGCAATAAAGTCATCACCGAGGAGACGTATCGCAGGACGGCGTCCAGGGGAAAGATGAAATCGCGTGTATTGCCGTGCTGCTTCTGCTCCCCATTGACCAT
>CAYTQA010000315.1:0-3754 GCA_964439495.1 uncultured Terriglobales bacterium
GCTGCGGGTATGCGACCTCTTCGACTCCGAGCTTTTGCGCACCCACATCCAGAATGCCTGCCGGGAGAAGAACATGATCGCTCATGCGCTGTTCAACTCCGAGCCCCTCGATCCGGACAAGATGTATGACGAATATGCCCGCGCCGCCGAGCAGATCGCCCCTTACGTGACCGATACCGCCCTTCTGCTGAACCGGGCCATCGATCAGGGAGAGTCGGTGATGTTTGAAGGCGCGCAGGCCACCATGCTCGATATCGATCATGGCACCTATCCGTTTGTCACCTCGTCGAGCGCGACCGCGGGCGGCGCCGCGACCGGCACGGGAGTGCCTCCGAATAAAATCCACACGGTGGTGGGCATCACCAAGGCATATTGCACGCGAGTGGGAGAGGGGCCGTTCCCATCGGAAATTCACGATCCGGTTGCGGACATTCTTCGCGCCCGCGGCCAGGAATACGGGGCAGTGACGGGCCGCCCACGGCGTTGCGGATGGCTCGATCTGCCCGTCCTCCGATACGCCACGATGATCAATGGCGTGAACTGGTATGTGGTCACCAAAATGGACGTCATGGATGAATTGGCCGAGATCCCGGTTTGCGTGGGATACAAATACAAAGGCAAGAAGATTTCGGAGATTCCGGCGGACGTCCGCGCGCTCGAAAAAATGGAGCCGGTCTACGAAATATTGCCGGGCTGGCAGAGCTCGATCGAGGGTATCCGGGAATTTTCGAAGCTGCCGCGCAAGGCGCAGGACTACCTGAAGTTTATCGAGGAGAAGAGCGGCGCAAAGATAGGCATGGTTTCCACCGGCGCCGATCGCGATCATACGATCCTGATGCCGGAATTTGCGGCGGCGTTCCAGATCGCGCAAAGCTCCGCCGTGCGCCGATAATCTCGACTGAGATGTATATCAAGGAAATCCCGGTCACGCCCTTCGATTTGGCAGAGGTAGATTCCGCCCTGGCGGGGACAATTTTCGCGGGCAAGATCCATCATCTGGCGGAAACTGCTTCGACGAATATTCTGGCTGCCGACGCGGCTGGGCAAAGGGCGCCTGAAGGCACACTCTTCGTAGCCGACCGGCAGACCGCGGGCAAGGGACGCGGCGGCCACACCTGGGACTCCGAGCCGGGAAGCAATCTGCTGTTTTCCTTCATTCTGCGTCCCAGGATTGCGTCCGCGGATGCCTTATGGCTCTCCCTGACCGCGGGCATGGCGGTGCAGCACGCGATCCAGGAGCGCACGGCCCTGGCTCCTGACCTGCGCTGGCCCAACGATCTGCTGTTGAACCGAAAAAAATTCTGCGGGATACTGACCGAGCTCTCCTCCGAGGGGGAAAGGGTCCGCTATGCCGTCGTGGGGATCGGTATCAACGTGAACCAGCGGCAGTTTCCAGAGGAGTTGGCTGGCCTGGCTACCTCGCTGGCCATCGAGGCCGGACGTCCCTGGTCGCGCTCCGAGCTGCTGGTCGCGTTGCTGCATTCATTGCATGGAGAATATCGAAGGCTTATTGATGGGCTGGGCACCAACGATCCGCAATCGCATTCCGTTTCTTTGCTGGAGCGGCTGCAGGGCAGTTCCAGTTATATACAGGGCAAAGCGGTCCACGTGAGTGAAGATGGCGGCTATGATGGTATTACCGCCGGACTCGATGAAAGGGGCTTCCTGCTGGTGCGTACTTCCGGCGGCCTTCGCCGGGTGATTTCGGGCGGGGTTCGCGAGCTGCAATAACTATGTTATTGGTCCTCGATGTCGGCAACAGCAATACGGTGCTTGGCCTGTATGGCGCCTCGGGCGCAGGCGAAGGCGGAGCGCCGCGCTACGATCATCTGATCGCCCATTGGCGCGTTACCACCACCAAAACGCAGACGGTCGACGAATACGGCGTGCTCTTCCGAAACCTCTTTGCCGCGCATTCCATCGAGGTGAACAGCGTTCGCGCCATCATCATATCTTCGGTGGTGCCGCCCATCGATTCCACCCTGCGCGACGTCTGCAAGCGCTACTTCGGGCTGACGGCGCTGTTTGTGGAACCAGGGATAAAAACAGGAATGCCGGTGCAGTATGACAATCCCGCCGAGGTCGGGGCAGACCGCATCGTGAACGGCGTGGCGGGGTTTGAGAAGTTCGGCGGTCCCTGCGTGATTGTGGATTTTGGCACGGCCACCAGCTTTGACGTGGTGTCGAAGCGCGGAGAATTTATCGGCGGCATCATTGCGCCCGGCCTGGGCATTTCGGCGGAGGCGCTGTTTCAACGCACGGCGCGGCTGCCTCGGGTGGATGTTCGCAAGCCCAGCCGCGTAATCGGCACCAATACCGTCACCAGCATCCAGTCCGGCCTTTTTTACGGATATCTTGGATTGGTGGATGGCATTCTGGAACGTCTGGTGGAGGAATTGGGGCCGGAGACGAAGATTGTCGCCACCGGCGGCCTTGCCGAACTGATTGCCAGCAATTCACGATTCATTACCGCCGTGGACGAGATGCTCACGCTTGAGGGGCTGCGCATCATCCACGAACGAAATGCCGGAGTTCGCAAGCCGAGAGAGGCGGAGGGCGATCGCGCCGCTGCCGCACCGCGGAAGCGCAGTGAATCCTTTTGAGAACTTTGTGCAGAATTACTTCAACTACTTCACGGAAATTGAAGAACATTTTCAGCGGCGGCGGGGAACGCTGCTTTTGCTTTCCACGCTGGATTGGGCGCTGATCGAAACCTGGAAAGAGGCCGGGGTCCCGCTGGAGGCGGTGCTGCGCGGAATCGACTCGGCGATGGACCACTATGAGCAGCGGCCCAGCAAAACCCGCAAGATCAACAGCCTGGCATTCTGCACGCAGGAGGTCCTGGCGGCGGCGGAAGAGATGAAGGAGGCCGCGGTGGGGACCCCTCGCCAGGCGAGCTCCGAGCCGGCCGGGCTCTCGGTCGCGGAGGTAAGCGCATACCTGGCGCGGAACGCTGAGGCGCTGAAAGCGGCAAAGCTGCCTAAGATCACGGAGGACGTAGCCCAAGGCATTGCGGCGACATTGATGGAGCAGTCCAACCTCATCTCCGGACCGGCAGACGCCTTCAAAGAAGGAAACGGGGCTGCGGCGCGGCTGAAGTTAAGGCTGGAGGACCTGGAGCGGCAACTCACGGTGTTGGAAGAAAAACTTTTAGCGGCGTTGATGACCACGACCTCGGAAGAGAAGCTGCTCGCTATTCGCGTCGAAGCGGACCGTCAGATGGCCCCTTATCGCGGCAAGATGAATGCCTCCCAGCTTGAGCAACTACGCAAACAATTTCTGCAGAAGAAGCTGCTGGAGCATTACAACCTGTTTCGTCTAAGCCTTTTCTACATGTAACGGAAAGAAAGCCCAATTTGTCCCCAACGCAAGAAGCGAAGATACTGCAAATCGAGAAACTGGTTTATGGAGGCGAGGGCCTGGCGCGCTCACTCGACTCAAATTCCTCGCCGGAGCAGGCGCGGGGACAAACCATTTTTGTCCCCTTCGTGCTGCCCGAAGAAAAGGTGCGTGCGCGCATCCGCGAGCAGAAGAGAGGATTCGCGCGGGCGGAGCTGGAAGAGGTCCTGAGCCCTTCCGAAAAGCGAATTACCCCGCTCTGCCCATATTTCCTCGATTGCGGTGGCTGCCATTATCAGCACGCAGACTATGAGAGCCAACTTGCTTTAAAAGAACAGATCTTGCGCGAGACCCTGGAGCGCACCGCGCGAGTGAAGTACGAGGGTGAAATAAGCGTGCATCCCTCGCCGCCATT
>CAYTQA010000316.1:0-3718 GCA_964439495.1 uncultured Terriglobales bacterium
GCCGCGCTGCAAGGCGGTGATGCTTTCATAATCGAGTTTCAGGTGGCGTCCCAGCTCGCTGGCGTAGCGGGCCAGACGGGCGCAATGGTCTCCGGTATAAGGGTCGCGCGCCTCCACTCCCAAAGCGAGAGAAAAGAGCACGGCCTCGGCATTCTCCAACTCATCGGTAAAATGCTTCAGTTTAAGCAGGCTCTTGACGCGGGCAAAGAGCTCTTCGGGATAGAGCGGCTTGCTGAGAAAATCGTCGGCGCCGGCCTCGATGCCTCGAATACGGTCGCTGCGGTCGCTGAGGCCGGTAATCATCACGATGGGGATCAGCCGGGTCGCGGGGTCTTCCTTGAGCTCCCGGCAAAGATCGTAGCCGGAGCGGCCGGGCATGATTACATCAAGCAGAATGAGGTCGGGCCTAAATTCCCGGATGGCGTCCATGGCCTCATCCGCATCCGAGGCGGTCGCCACCTGATATCCCCTGGAAGTCAGAAGTTCGCGGACGAGTAGCAGCGTGTCAAGCTTGTCATCAACGACAAGGATGCACGGCAAGCGGCGAACGAGTTCCGCGGAAGACCCTTGAGATTTCACCATTCAAGAATGAGTTGCGAGCCTCCGGGCGGAGGTTGCATTTCGCGCTGCCCTTTCTGCTGAGATTCGGGTCCCGAGGTAGTAGCACTAAAGAATATCCCATAGCAGGGATTTCCGCGGCGTGCGAGCAAGAAAAATGTTGGGAAGTTAAATCCATGTTTGCCGCGAGGGCCTGTGCCACTCCTCCGGAATTGCGAAGCGTTTACAATTGAGTGAACGAACAGGACGAACAGTGCCGTCCTGGGCAATTTTTCTCCATCGTGCATAAGGAGATAACGACGCATGATTTCAGGCGCTAGTGATCTGAAAAAGCCGCTCATCACGCTTTTGGGTATCGCTTCTCTTGTGCTGGCTTTTGCCGGCCGGGCCTTTCCCCGGCAACACACCGTCACCTTCGGTCCATGGATGCACGTGAAACTCTTTATCGGGCCCGATGAAGACAAGGTGCAGGACATGAAGGTCCGCACTTTGAATGTGGATGGGCGGATCAAAGAGTTCGTCACCGGCGACGTCCATGATGTGACCGACACCACCTTCGTAGTGAGGCGGGCGTATCGGCTTAACGACGCTTTGCCGGAAGACCACACTGTGAAACCGGAGTGGAGATGGCAGCGCGACGGATGGCTGGTGGTGGACCGCGGCAGCGGAAGAGTCTCGCAGCTCAACCTTCCCGAGTTTGACCCGTTTTATTCCGTGGCAAGCTGGTACCGTGATTACGTGGCCTATTGCGGGGTTTCCGTGGGCAGCAACAAGCTTTACGCGGTGGTGTATCAATTGGGATATCGCAAGCCAATCATCCGCGAGAACATAGGGAAGGCCAATACCGAGGAGCTGCCCGATACCGTCTGCGCCGAGCCGGTTTGGCAAAAGCAGCCTCCGCGCGTGACCTTTCAGCCAAACGGGGGCCAAAGCATCAGCTTGGCCATCCAGGGCCGCGCCTCCGAACTGGAGCAGCCTCCGGCTGCGGAGGAAGAAAAAGAGCCGGCGCCACAATGAAATCACTGGACGAATATCTTGCCGATGCGGAACGGGCCCATGGTCATCTATGCGCCGGGCAGGTGCTGGGGGTGCGCATGGCGATGCTGGGGCTTGAAAAGCTGGGCATTGACGACCCTGTGGGGGCCGACCGCAAGCGGCTGGTGACCTTCCTTGAAATCGACCGCTGTGCGACCGATGCGGTGATGGTGGTAACCGGATGCCGTTTGGGCAAGCGGGCGCTCAAATTTCGCGACTGGGGCAAGATGGCGGCCACCTTCGTGGACGTTGCCCAGGGGAGGGCCGTACGCATCTGCGCCAGGGAATCCTCCAAGGCGCTGGCCCGGCAGATGCACCCCGAGATCGAGAGCAAGAATCGGCAGCAGATGCTGGCTTATCGCGAGATGAAAGCCGAGGATCTGTTTTCCACCCAGTGGGTCACCGTGGAACTCCCTCCGGAGGAGTTTCCGGGGTATAAGGGCGAACGCATCGTCTGCGAGGAATGTGCAGAGGGGATTAACTTCCGTCGCGAAGTGCTGGTGAAAGGCAGGACCCTGTGCCGCTCCTGCGCGGGAGAGAAATACTATACGGAAGTGGAAGGCCACTCCCTCTAGGGTCATAAAGCATATCTATCGCGGTTACAAGAATTCTGCTTCAATTTTGTCGCTCTTCCACTCCCATCCACAGAAATGCTTGATAAAATGAAAGTACGCAAGGGAGCTGTACCGCAATCCTGTGGCAGCTACTTTTGCGAGACGTAAAATTAGTATTAAGGAATTAGAAGCACATGCCTAGACCGAAAAGCGCGAACGCCAAGCCCAAGACACCGAACACTTCAGCCACGCCGGCGGGAAATAATCCCACTCTCGGCAACAGTGGAAGTGTAAGCGCTGCGCTGGAAACGAAAGCGCCGCAAGGTACCCCTACAGCGACTGGGCCTGGCCCCGTTGCTGTCCCTTCCCAGAACCGGGAAGCGCAGAAAACTGTAAATACCCCAGCTTCCAATGGGAAGCAACAGGCCCATGGTTCCCAGGTCACGGACGAGCAGGTACGGGAACGCGCCTATCATCTGTTTCTGGAACGCGGCGGACAAGGCGGGAACCCCGAAGAAGATTGGTTCCGCGCTGAAACCGAGCTGAGACGCCGCAGCGCATAGCAAATTTCAGACAGAGGACTTTTTTTGCTGCAAACAGTCTTATTGGTAGACGATAATCCCGTACAACTCGCTACACGACAATTGGTCCTCAATCAGGCGGGGATGCAAGTGCAAGTTGCCACCAGCGCGTCAAGCGCCCTGGCCTTGCTGCGCAGCCCCGCTGCAGGCACGCAGATTGGGACGGTTGTAACCGACCACATTATGCCCGAAGCCTCGGGAGCGGAATTTGTCCGCATGATGCGCCAGGCCAACCCGGATGTGCCAGTCATTGTGATCAGCGGACTTGCCGAAGCGGAAGAGGAGTATGCAGGGCTGAATGTCACCTTCCGGCAAAAGCCCTTTCCTCCGGGAGAATTGATCGCCCTGGTCAAAAAGTCATTGGCAAGCAGATAAGATTCCCGCCGCAAAACCATGGAATTAAGGCGTTAGGACGCGGGATTGAGATTGCGTCTACCGTGGCATTTTGAAACAATATCCCTGAGTTCCCCACATCATGCCGCTATTAGGAAGTTTTTCGTTACTGCTCGCTCTCGCGCTGACGGCGTATTGCTTCCTTGCTGGGGCTTTGTCCCTGCGCCGCGCCGCCCTTGGCTTCAATGCCGACCGTTTGGCCGAGACCGCGCGCCGCGCCGGGATCGCCACCTGGGTTGCGGTCACGACCGCGGCCACCGCTCTCGTGATTTCGGCGCTGACCAACGATTTCTCGGTCGCCTACATCCTGCATCACAGCAACCGCGATTTGCCTATTCCTTATAAGATGGCGGCGCTGTGGTCGGGCCAGGAGGGCTCGCTGCTTTTTTGGGCGCTGCTGCTCTCCAGCTACGGACTCGTGCTTCGCCTGCGGCATAAAGTGGATGTAAAGCTGGTGGCGTATGCCTCCTGCATTCTGGCGGGCATTCAACTTTTTTTCCTGTTGCTGCTGAATTTTGCAGCCAATCATTTTGGGCTGGTTGCGGGAAAGGTGCCCGCGGACGGCAACGGACTGAACCCTCTCCTGCAGTATCCCGA
>CAYTQA010000317.1:0-3676 GCA_964439495.1 uncultured Terriglobales bacterium
GAATACGAGCTGCAGATGGCGATGATGAATCGCAAGCTCGATGCGCGGGTGGAAACCGTCTTCATGATGCCCGCGGAGACCTATTCCTACCTGAGCTCGCGGCTGGTGAAGGAAGTTTTCCGGCTGGGCGGATCGGTCAAGGGATTGGTCCCTCCCTCGGTAGAGGAGTGCCTGACCAAGAAGTTCGGCAGAAATTTAAGTACGAAACAAAGCCGGTAATGCAATTTAATTTTTAAGAGGTGTGTATGCCTGCTCCTGTAGCACAGAAGCAATTTTCCGATCGTGTAAATCGAATTGAGATCTCGGCCACGCTGGCTGTGGTCAATGAGGCGGCCAAGCTGCGCGCCCAGGGCGCGGACCTGGTGGACCTGGGCATGGGCGAGCCCCATTTCAATACCCCCGAGCACATCAAGCAGGCGGGGATTGAGGCCATCCAGAAGAATTTCACCAAGTACACAGCCGTGGGTGGCGTGCCGGACCTGCGGCGCGCGATCGTCCGGCGCCATGCGGCGGACTTCAACTCCGATTACAAGATGGAAGAATCCATGGCGTCCACGGGAGGAAAGCAGGCGCTGTTCAATGCCATTCAGGTGCTGGTGGACCACGGAGATGAGGTCATCATCCCTGTGCCCTATTGGGTTTCGTTCAAGGACATCGTCGAATATGCGGGCGGGAAATGCGTCTTCCTGGAGACCGACGAAAGCCAGGACTTTCGCCTGACGGCGGAGATGATTGAGCGGGCGATCACGCCCCGCACCCGGGCCATCATTCTGAACACGCCTTCGAATCCCAGCGGTGCGGTGATGGACCCCAGGGACATGCGCCATGTCATCCGCCTGGCGCACGATCGCGGAATTTACATCATCGCCGACGAGTGCTACGTCTATCTGAACTTTACCGGCGATCTTTTCTCCGCCGGCTGCATGCCGGAGGTGAAGGAGCACTTGGTCATTATCGGCTCGCTCTCCAAGACCTATGCCATGAC
The DNA here is from genome assembly GCA_964439495.1 of uncultured Terriglobales bacterium. Classification (GTDB taxonomy): domain Bacteria; phylum Acidobacteriota; class Terriglobia; order Terriglobales; family Acidobacteriaceae; genus CAYTQA01. The sequence goes on from CAYTQA010000317.1 coordinate 986, forward strand.
CGGATGGCGTCTGGGCTATGCCCTTGCGCCAGCGCCCGTGATCAATGCCATGCAGAAGCTGCAGAGCCAGTCCACCTCCAGCCCGGTGCACATCGTGCAAAAGGCCGCGCAGGCCGCGCTCGACGGACCGCAGGACTGTGTCGCCCAATTCCGCGCCGAGTACATCCAGTTACGAGACCGTGTGCTTGACGGCCTGAAGACCATTCCTGGAATCACCTGTGCGCGTCCCGAGGGAGCGTTCTACGTCTATCCGAATGTTTCCAGCTATTTCGGGCGGGGCGGGTTGCGTTCGGCGGCCGATGTGGCGGGACGCCTGCTCAAAGAGGCCCATGTAGTCACCGTTCCCGGCGAGGGCTTTGGGACGACGGACCACATCCGTATCTCGTACGCCACCTCCACCCATGAGCTCGACCGGGCCATGGAGCGGATGCGCACCTTCTTCCAGAACCTTTAATCATTAACAGGGCAGGAGTGAAACTCCTGCCCTGTTACTCTGCTGTTCCCGCCATCAGTTTTTATAAAACACGCTCTGGCAGCCATTCCCGCCATCAGTTTTATAGAATCTTTTCGGCAACATCTCTGGTCAGAGCACCTTCTAATAGGTTAATAACCGGCCCTGCTCGACATTGCCGCGTTTAATATCGCCGTCTTTGCCTTACACTGATCAGTTCCCTTTATGGCAGATCTTTATCCATTGCTTTTATTGCCGGAGTTCCACGAGCGGGTCTGGGGCGTCCACGACCTTTCGGCGTATTATCCCGCGCACAAGATCGGGAAAGAGCCCATCGGCGAGGCCTGGCTCACGGGCGAACAGTGTAAGGTCGCGAATGGCCCGCTTGCGGGGCAGACCCTGGGCCAGCTTGCAAAACAGTTTGGCGGCGAAATGAACGGCAGCGTCTCCATCGTGAAAGACCGCTTTCCGCTGCTGATGAAGATCATCTTCCCCCGGGAGAAGCTTTCCGTGCAGGTGCATCCGGACGATGCCATGGCGCGGCGGATGGGCCAGGCATGCGGCAAGACGGAATGCTGGTATGTATTGCAGGCCTCTCCGGGAGCGCACATCGGTCTGGGGCTGCGCCCGGGGACAACCCACGCCGCGGTGGAGGCCTCGATCCGCGATCGGAACATGGAGCAGCTGCTTAACTGGATCGAGGTAGCATCCGGCGATATGTATTACGTGGATGCGGGGACGGTGCACGCGATCGGTCCGGGCAGCATCCTGCTGGAGACCCAGCAGAATTCCGACACCACCTTTCGCCTGTACGACTATGGACGGCCGCGCGAGTTGCATATCCGGCAGGGCCTGGAGGCCATGAAGGAGCACACCCACGCGGGCAAAGTAAAAAGCATGGGCGCGAATGGGCGCGTCGTGCTCGTCGCTTCACCCTGCTTTCAGGTGGAAAAGATTTTTCTGAAGCAGGAGAAGGAGTTCGCCACCGCGGAGGACGGCAGATCGTCCCCACATTGCCTGGTAGGTATCCAGGGCTGCGGCGTGGTTGAAGCGGAGGGCCAGTCGGTGAGCTTTGGCAAAGGGGAGACGGTGGTGGTCCCGGCGGGAGTAAAGAATTATCGTGTGCGTCCGCAATGGCAATTTGAGTATGTGCGGGCGATGCTGCCGACGTCGCCGGTGGCGGAGCCGCAGGCCATTCCCGCGCATGAGTTGCAGGCAGTGCGGCTGTAGATTTTAAAACCCTTTGGGCAAATGAGGACAGTGAGCAAATACGCCTTTTTCCCGGTAGTTCTGGCTGGCGGCAGCGGTACGCGGTTCTGGCCGCGAAGCCGCCGTCGCATGGCAAAACAGGTCCTGGCGCTCGACGGCGAGCAGACGATGATCCAGCAGACGGTGCGCCGGCTGCTTCCTCTCGCCGACGAGGAAAAGTTCTGGGTCATAACCAACGAGCATGTCTTTGAGGTAATCAGCGGCCAGCTTAAAATGCTCCCCAGAAAACAGATCATCTCCGAGCCGGTGGCCCGCAACACCGCTCCCGCACTCGGCATGGCGGCCTTCATCCTGCACCGCCAGAACCCCAACGCAATCATTGGCATGTTTCCCTCCGATCACGTAATCGCCGACGAGCAGAAATTCCAAAGGACGCTGATGCAGGGGATCGAGCTTGCGGCAGCGGGCGAAAACATCGTGGTGATGGGAGTGACTCCCAGCCGGCCTGAAACCGGTTACGGCTATATCGAAACCGGCGAGCGGATGGCGGCTGACGAATTTCGCGTAAAGCGGTTTACCGAAAAACCGAACCAGCAGCGGGCAGAGGAATTCGCCGCCGCCGGCAATTACTTCTGGAACAGCGGCATGTTCCTGTGGTCGGCCCGGACGCTGGTCAATGCCCTGCGCGAGCATCTCTCCGAGACCGCTCCTTATCTGGAAGAGATCGCGGCCGCCTATGGGACCTCGCGGTTTGAATCGGTCTTCAGGAACCTGTACGAAAGATGCGAGAACATCAGCATCGATTACGCCGTGCTGGAGCCGCGTTCGGCCAAGGGCGAGCATTCCTCCAACTTGTACTGCCTGCGCGCCGACTTCGGATGGAACGACCTTGGCTCCTGGACCGCCCTTTACGAGCACAATATCTCGCGCGGTAAAAACGGAAGCGGCAACAACGTGATTGAAGCCGCGGACCATTACCTTCTCAACGCCGAAGGCAAAGTTGATCGCGTTGTGACACCACAACGTCTAGA